>CAMNJK010000007.1 GCA_946541435.1 uncultured Bacillota bacterium | reverse complement strand
CCCTGTCCTGAACCCGGACAACCTGGTGAACATCAAGCGCTTCGACATGAAGACCGCGGGAGTCAAGATCCAGGTGGAGCCGGAGTACGCCTCGGAGATCCAGACCCGGGTCATCGACGGCCACCGCTACATCCTGATCCCCGCAGAGGATACCGTGGAAGTCAACGGCATCGAAATCGCCGTGCCCTCGGATGAGCCGGAGGCCTAAGCGCCCTTCGCCCATCCCGCTGGTACAGATCCGCGATCTGTGGTATCATGGATTCAGGAGGATATTATGAAGACTTTGTATTATAACGCGGTGTTCCACACCATGGATCCGGCCCATCCCCATGCGGAGGCGGTACTCTGCGAGGACGGGATCATCACGGAAGTGGGCAGCCGCGGCGACATGATATATGATGAAGAGACTGACCTTTCGGGGGCCCACGTGTTCCCCGGGTTCATCGACGTGTACACGGCGCCGGCCATCGAGGCCTTCTGCCGCAAAGCCCCGGGGGAACTGTCCCAGGACGAGGTGGAGAACTGGTGCCGGCAGGCGGCGGACTACCTCCTGGACAAAGGCGTGGCGGTGCTGCCCCTTCGTCCGGGCTGTGAGCTTTTCCGCAGAAACGTTGCAGGAGCAAACGCATCGCTTATTTGCGATGCTGACTTCCGGACGGACCTGGACGAGGTCCTGGAGGAGGAGAACAGTGAAAGCGGCGACAATATGGAGGATCTGCTGGCGGCGGCCTATGGCTTTGGCAGCGCCGGATCCGGGGACTATTACGCCGCCATACTGGATCCACCGGAATCCAGCAATCTTGTCTTTATGCCTTTGTTCGATCAGGCGGAGTCTGTGGCCGATGCCATCCGAAGACTCACCTGTGAGGCGGCGGAGCTCATCGGAAAGGATGACCTGGGAACCCTTGCGAAAGGGAAAAGAGCGAACTTTACCATATTCGACGAGGATCCCCTGGCCGGGAACCTGAAGAACTTCTCCCGGATGCACGCCGACAAGGTGATCGCTGAGGGAAACCTGCTCTACGACGTGGAGGATTCCCGGATGGCAGAGCTGTACGACATGATGCTGGGGCAGATGTTTTAGGAGGAAAGAACCATGATCGCATCTCCATGGCAGAAGGAATGGAACCGCATGCAGCGGAATGAATATGAGTTCCTGCAGAACGGGCGCCTGCGGAAGGAGTCCCGGCTGAACCAGTTTCTGGCCAAGAAAGTGCCGGAGGGGCTGCAGGACAAGCTGGACCTGGCCTTCGCCAAGGCCTTTGAGCTGATCTTCGAGAAAGGTACGGGGGTCATCGAGAAGACCTATGACAAGGACGGGATCCGGAAGCAGACGGAGGTAGGCAAGTTCCTCGCAGAGCGCAAAGGCGACCGGGAGTCCCTTCGGTGGTTTTCCCGCAAGGCCAGCGGCGCCGGCGGGAAGAACCTGCTGTTTTCCGGCGCCTCAGGCATCGGCCTGGGAGTGCTGGGGATCGGCCTGCCCGATATTCCTTTGTTCACGGCCACCATGCTGAAGGGGGTCTACGAGACGGCCCTGCACTTCGGCTACGAGTACGATGAGCCCCTGGAGAAGTATTTCATCCTGCGGATCATCGAGACGGCGCTGACGGTGGGCCCGGAGCTGGATGCGGGCAACGAATCCCTGAATCAGTTCATCGACGACCCGAAGCTTCCTGAGGGCTACGACCAGAGCGCGCAGATCCGCCAGTCCTCGGCGGCACTGTCCAAGGAGCTCCTCTACATGAAGTTCCTGCAGGGGGTTCCCGTGGTGGGAGCCGTGGGAGGCGCCTACGACGCCATCTACATGAACAAAGTCCTGCGCTACGCGGAGGTCAAATACCACCGCCGTTTTCTGGTTGATCACGCCGGATTCGATAACGGACCAATACTGGCGTAATCTTATTAATTGTGATATGATTATCCTTGTCCGGTCTTGTGACCGGAGGATTGGAGAGAATTATGAGTAAAAGAATCATTTCATTTCTGCTGATCGCAGTGCTTGTCCTGATCTCTGCACTGATCACGGGCTGCAGCGGAAGCAAAGAGGAATCCGCCCCCAAGGGCTCCGATTCCATCGATATCATGATCAGCATCGACTATCCCGCCAAGGCGGAAATCCCGGATATGGAGAATATCAAGTTCAAGGTGGAGAAGAACTCCTCGGTGCTGGATGCCATCCAGCTGTACTGCAGCGTCAGCGAGATCTCCTGTCTGGTGGACACCTCCTTCAATTCCCTGGAGGGGATCGGCGGAGTACAGAACGGAGACTATGACAAGTACGCCACATGGCAGTGCATGGTGAACGATGCCCTGATCGCAGGGGATCCCTCTAACCATAAGCTGGCAAATGGCGACAGTTTATCCCTCATTTATGAGTAATCTGAGTAGACGTTTTCATACTTTAGTCTATTAACGTGAAATCTTCACAAAACCATCACATAGTGGCGGGTTTCATCGTTTATAATAAAGTTGTTCAATCGAGTTTGGTATATCAAATACCAACTTTCCTTCTTTTATTGAATACACACACTTTCAGGGAAATGGATCCGCCAAACGGATCCATTTTTCTTTTTTGTATCTGGCATACGGAAAACAGGCTGCCTCAAAGTAGAGTCATCCGATACGGAAAACGGCCGGCGCATTGGCGCCGGCCGCTTCGGTTACTTCCGACCTTACTCAGAGTAGAGCAGGTTCTTTTCTGTCTCTTTGTCAAACAGGTGCATCTTCTCCATGTCGAAGGCGAAGGTTGCATCGGATCCGGTACGCAGCTGGGTCTCCGGCTCCACTCTTGCGGTGAGCTGAGTTCCCTCTACGTCGAAGTACAGGAATACTTCTGCGCCCAGCATCTCG
Source organism: uncultured Bacillota bacterium (assembly GCA_946541435.1). Classification (GTDB taxonomy): domain Bacteria; phylum Bacillota; class Clostridia; order Peptostreptococcales; family Anaerovoracaceae; genus Lentihominibacter. The sequence goes on along the minus strand of CAMNJK010000007.1, from coordinate 13,411 downwards.
AATACCTTGATCTTGGACTTGAAGGTGCTGTCGGGATGCGCTGCGATGTACTCAGCGTTGTCGGTGATGTTCTCCGGACGGATACCGAATACGACGGTCTTTCCATCGTAGTTTCCGTCGATCAGCGGCTGCTTCTTGTCATCAGGTACCTTCAAAACGGCGTCGCCGATGGTCAGAGTCACATCGTCGCCCTTGATGCCTACCACGGCATCCAGGAAGTTCATCTGCGGGGAGCCGATGAATCCTGCTACGAACAGGTTGCAGGGCTTGTTGTACAGATGATCCGGAGTGTTGATCTGCTGAACGATTCCGTCCTTCATGACAACGATTCTGGTTCCCAGGGTCATAGCCTCAGTCTGGTCATGGGTTACGTAGATGATGGTGGTTCCCAGGTTCTCATGCAGCTTGGAGATCTCGGTACGCATCTGGACTCTCAGCTTGGCGTCCAGGTTGGACAGAGGCTCGTCCATCAGGAAGACCTTCGGGTTACGAACGATGGCACGTCCCATAGCAACACGCTGTCTCTGTCCGCCGGACAGAGCCTTCGGCTTTCTGTCCAGGAGCTTTTCCAGGTCCAGGATGCGGGCAGCCTCGCGGACTTTCTTGTCGATCTCGTCCTTCGGCACGTTTCTCAGCTTCAGGGCGAATCCCATGTTATCATAAACGGTCATGTGCGGATAGAGAGCGTAGCTCTGGAATACCATTGCGATGTCTCTGTCCTTCGGCTCCACATCGTTCATCAGTTTTCCATCGATGCGGAACTCTCCTTCGGAAATATCTTCTAATCCCGCGATCATACGGAGGGTGGTGGATTTACCACATCCGGAAGGTCCGACGAAGATGATGAATTCTTTGTCTTCTACTTCCAGGTTGAAGTCCGTGACCGCGTGATACCCATTGGGGTAAATCTTCTGAATTCCTTTTAAAGACAAACTTGCCATTGTAATTTCTCCTTTATTCCTATTTCTGCTCATCGCCCGATCTCAGGCGGTATTTACGGATATCCATGGTCGCCCCGCCTTCGGCCGCGAAGGTGATCTCCTCCGCCGAAAGTCTTGTTTCCAGGGTCATGGTCATTACCTTTTCTCCTTCGTTCACAAAGGCTTCCACGCTGTAGCGGTCCAGCAGCAGCCGGATCTTCAAAACTCCGTCTGTGCTTACCTTTGCGTCACGATGCCGGATGATGGCTCTCCGTTGTCCGGAGAACTTCCGGTCTAATCTTACGATACCCTCTTCAGGGAAATAGCTCAGTTCCGTATAGAAGTCTGCGTCCTTTGCGAACCTCATGGTGAACCGGTTCCCTTTCCGGGGCTCCATGTAAACGGTACAGTCCAAGTCGACTTGTCTTCCGGACACGCCGGGAAGACTCGTTTCCTCTTCAATGGTCACTCCCTGATACTCTGCCATATCATCATGATATTCTGCGATCTCCCGCACCGGCTGCTGATACAGTTTGCCGTCACGGATGGAGAGCTCTCTTGGGATGGTCATCTGGCCGAAGACGGGATTGGATACGGTCCGCTGGTTTGCGGTATCCGGATTCTGCATCCATCCGATGAGGATCCTTCGGCCGTCGGGGGCCTCCAGAGTCTGAGGAGCGTAGAAGTCGATTCCGTAGTCCATCGGCCGGACCACTTCTTCGCGGTAGCTTTCTGATTCCCGGTCGTATTCTCCGGTCATATAGAAGCTGTTGTTACCGCTGTGGAATTCTCTGTCGTCCTCCAGCATATTCATTGCAGAGCCGATCAGCACCTGTTTCCCATCCAGCCGGAAGAAATCGGGGCATTCCCACATGGTCCCAAGGCGGTGGTCATTTCGCACCAGGGTCTTTGCAAACTCCCAGGACCAGCCGTCCCGGCTGCGGAACAGAAGCATCTGTGCGCCTTCTGTTTCATTCTGGTTTGCGGCGATGGCCCGCCAGGTCCCATCTTCTTCCTGCCAGATCTTCGGGTCCCGGAATTCATAAGGATTGCCTCCCTTTGGAAGGTCCTCTGCTGTCAGTACGGGATTCCCTTCATATTTGCTGTAATTCTCTCCGTCACCCACGGCCAGGCTCTGGGTCTGAAAGCCCCGGTGATCGGGATCATCCGGGAGCCAGACGACGCTGGTGTACATCAGCAGCTGTCTGCCGTCGGGAAGTGTTTCTGCCGTTCCGGAGAAACATCCGCCCTCATCATAGGGGGTATCCGGCGCCAGTGCGGCCGGTTTGTATTGCCAGCGGATCAGGTCTTTGCTCACGGCATGGCCCCAGTGCATGGGGCCCCACTGTGGACCGTAGGGGTGGTATTGGTAAAACAGATGAAATTGGCCTTTGTACCAGGAAAAACCATTGGGGTCGTTCAGCCATCCCACGCGGGGGGAGAAGTGATAGCCCGGGCGCGTTCCCGGCGGAACCGTCTTCTCCTGTTGTAATTCATATTCTCTGGCTTTCTCTAATATCTGACTCATCTTGTACCTGTTCTTCTTCCATTTTTCGGAACACCGGATCGTACAGGATCGTGCATATAAACCCGGGGAGGGAGAGCCCGTACAGAAGCACCGGAAGTGCCAGGATCCCCTGGAAGTGCCACAGGGCTGCCAGCCAGGCGAGCCAGACGGCTGCCATTGCCAGGGTTCTGGGAAGGTGTCCCAGGAACAGCCTGACGGCGTTGGCCAGGGTCCCCCGGATGGTGTTCTCAAACCTCGCCTGAAGCGCGAAGGTCCAGACTCCCAGGACGAAAATCAGCACCAGCACGACGGTGAGGGCGATCATCATCCCCGTGGTCAGCTTCGCATCGAAGCTTCTCAGAATGCGAAGGTCCAGGTATCCCAGGAGGCCCACTGCCAGATAGAGCAGGCCCAGGGCCGCTCCCTGCTTCAGGTTCTCCCGGAATGACTTCAGGAACATCCTCCGGATATAGGTCTCTTCTCCTCTCAGCTGATGCAGCATCACGTAGTTCATGGCGGTGAGGGATGCCCCGGCGGTGACCACCGGCACACAGCAGGCCAGGGTCAGCACATTCAGGATCACCAGGTCCACCATCTGTGACAGGAACCGCATCAGTGGATTGTTTGCGTCAAAAAATCGGTCCATACGATCTCAGTCCTTTCATCAGCCCTTGACTGCTCCTGAGGTAACTCCTGCGACGATGTACTTCTGCAGGAAGAGATACAGGATCAGGATCGGCAACATTGCCAGCAGCAGTGCGGCCATAACCAGACCGATGTCTGTGGAATACGTTCCGTAGAATGCCTGTGTTGCGATAGGAATGGTGTAGATCGACTTGTCTGTCAGCACCAGGCTCGGCAGGAGGTAGTCGTTCCAGAATGCCATTGCATCGATGATCGCAACGGTGGCGATGGTTGGCTTCAGCAGTGGGAAGACGATCTTCCAGAAGGTCTGCCACCGATTGCATCCGTCGATCAGTGCGGCTTCCTCAAGCTCCAGCGGGATGTTGGAACTGATGGCGCCATGGAACATGAAGGTTGCCATGGATACCGAGAATCCGGTATGCATCAGGATCAAGGTGATCCGGCTGTTCAGGATGTGGAAGATTCCGCCGTAAACGGAAACCAGGGGTACCATCAGAACCTGGAAGGGGATGACCATGGAAGCGATCATCAGTGCGAACAGGATCGCGCAGGCCTTCCATTTGCCGTTTCTCACGATGACGAAGGACGCCATTGCAGAAACCAGGATCGTCAGGATCGTGGCGCATACAGTGATGAAGAGGGAGTTCTTGAATACGTTGAAGAAGTCCATCTTCTCCATGGCCTCAGGGAAATTCTTCAGAGTGAATCCGTGCTCGCCGATGAGGGCCAGAGGATCCGCCGTGATGTCTGCCTGATCTTTGAATACGTTGATCAGTACCAGGATGAACGGCAGGACAAACAAGATGAAGACGATGATCAGGACGATGATCATGATCGCGTGTCTGGTTTTCTTTGCTTTTGCAGCTTTCTCGTTCTGTGTCATTATGCTTCCACCTCCCCTTTCCTGCTGACATATACCTGGGTAATACCGATGACGGCGCAGATCACGAAGAGGATGAGAGCCTCAGCCTGACCTGTTCCGTAGTCTTTGTATGTGAAGGCTTTGTTGTATACGTGCATGGCTGCCAGTACCGAGGAGAAGAACGGTTCACCCTTGGTCAATGACAGGTTGACATCGTAGACAACGAAGCATCTGGTGATGCTCAGGAAAATGCAGGTGGTAAAGGACGTTCTCATGAGAGGGATCGTCACGTTACGCATTGCCTGGCCCGGGGTGCAGCCGTCGATCATGGCGGCTTCCTTCAGGCTGTCGCTGACGCTCATAAAGCCTGCGACATAGATCAGCATCATGTAGCCTGCATACTGCCAGACGGACACCAGGATCAGACAGAACATGGCGCCGCCGGTGCTTGCCAGCAGCGAAGGAACGGTTCCTCCTGCGATGGCAGAGCCGATGGCCACAAAGGCACGGTTGAAGACGAACTTCCAGACATAACCCAGTACGATTCCGCCGATCAGGTTCGGGATGAAGAATCCGGCACGGAAGAAGTTCTGACCTCTTACTCCGCTGGTGACCAGATATGCCAGGAAGAAGGCTACGATGTTAACGAATACTACCGCAAATGCGGAATAAATGATGGTTCTTCCGATGGCGGACCAGAAGTATGCATCTTTGAATGCGGATACATAGTTGGCCATGCCTACGAAAGGTTTGTCTGCGGAAACGCCATCCCAGCTGGTGAAGGTCAGAAACAAACCGTAGATAAACGGAATGATGATGACCATGCAGAAGAGGATGAGCGCGGGACCGGCAAACATCAGGAATTGTTTGGACTTATATGCCATTGTATTTCTTTCCATTATGTTCTCCTCTCCTAGTTACTGTGGCTTTTCAGCGTCTTGGTCTTCCAGTAGGTCTCGATATCCTTGGCGAAACCTGCGCGGTCACTCTTGCCTGCCAGATATTTCTGGAACATGGCACCCAGGAGGGCATAGTGATCGTCCGGAAGATAGTTGTAGTTCGGAACCAGCTGTCCTGCAACGGTGTACTTGCTTACGGATGCACCGAGAGGATCGCTGATGGGCAGCTTGATGTTGGAGAATGCCGGAACCAGCGCGCAGTCATTGACCAGGAAGGACTGTCCTTCCTCGTTATAGATCAGCCAGTTCAGGAAGTCCTTGGCATTCTGGCGCATCTCATCCGAAGTGTTCTTGGAGGAATCAATGAAGAAATACTTGGATCCTCCTCCGACCAGCTTCTCATTCATGCCGTCGTCCATGTCCTGGGGTACCGGCATCATGCCCATGTTCTCGGTGTAATCAAACTGGTTGATCTGAGACCAGTCCCAGTTACCGCCGAACATAAATGCGATCTCACCTTCGGCCAGCTTCTTCTCCGAGATCTCACGCTCTGCGGAGATGGCACTTGCCTTGGCGTAGTTGTTTGCCATGAGAACGTCGAAGGTGTCCATCAGGGCATTGAACTTAGGATCGTCCAGGATCTTGATGGATCCGTCGGAGAGGCCCATAACAAAGGCATCCGGGTCGTCCTGTTCTTCATAGACCTGTGCAAGGTAGTGAGCGCCCAGTGACCAGTCTTCTTTCATGACTGCTGTCGGGTGCTTCATTCCGCCCTTGATCAGCTGATCGATCAGGCCCTGGAACGCAGTCTTGGTCTTGTACTTTTCCGGATCGAATTTCTCTCCGGTGATCTTCTCGATGGCGTCGGCATTATAGATGATTCCTCTTGCCTCAACGCAGACCGGGAAGCCGTAGACCTTGCCATTGATGTCGATGGCATATTCCGTGTCCTTGACCCACTTCTCGTTACTCAGGTCTTCAGCGTGTTCTTCCGCCAGGGAATAAACGTCCTTGGCGTCCACCATGGATATGGTGTACGGATTGTTGGATGCATATCTGGTGGCCAGATGTGCGGATACGGTATCACTGGAATAATATACTTCCACTGGTACCCCGGTCTCCTTCGAATACTTCTCCGCCATCTGCATGAGCTGATCCTGGATCTCCATCTTGGAGTTAAAGATGGTAAGGGTCTTTCCATCCCCGCCACCGGCTCCAGCATCCTCTCCGCTTCCGCCGCATGCCGTCAGAAGGAAGACAGACATTGCCATCACAAGAGTTATGGCAACTAACTTTTTGATTCTTTTCTTCACTATTTCACCTCCTCATTCTCTGTGAAACGTCTTTCTCAACGTGTCGAAAAGTAACCGGTTATTCAATCAATTCTAGCATTTTTGACAAAACACTGTCAATGGAAGATTGTTGGAAATACAATATTTACACCCTTTACCATTTTGCACGACAGTTCACTTTTACCATTTTCTGCGTAACCGATTACTCTATGGCGTATGATTATACATTAGGCTTGTATTTTGGTGTTTCTTAACGTATACTAAAGTTAGAGTATTGAGATTATTCTTAGAAAGGATCGCGAAGGACATGGCAAAATCTAACGTGACATTTCAGGACATCGCACAATACACCGGGTTCTCCAAGACCACCATCTCCCGGTATTTCAACCATCCGGACACCGTGACCCCACAGAACCAGGCCATCATCCGGGAAGCGCTGGAGAAGCTGGGATACCAGAGCAATAAGGTTGCCCGGATCCTTGCCAAAGGCCAGACCGAGTTCATTGGTCTGATTATCCCCAACCTTTATCTGAGTTTTTATGCAGAGATCCTGGATGAGTTCCTGAAATCTTATGAGAAATATGGATATAAGTTTCTGGTCTTCAGCGGCGGCCAGGGTGAAGAAGCCGAACGGCAGTACATCCAGGAGCTGCTCGCTTACCATGTGGAAGGCCTCATCGTGCTGAGTCACACCATCCCTTCCCTGGAGCTTGCTTCCTACGATCTGCCTCTGGTGACCATCGAACGGGAGGACCAGTACGTCAGCAGCATCAACACCGACAACTATCAGGGCGGCGTGGAGGCCACAGAACTTCTTCACCGCTGCGGCTGTGACGTCTACCTCCACATCAACATTCCCGTCCTGGGCAAGAAGACTCCCGCCTTCCGCCGGATCGACGGCTTCCGGGACGTCTGCCGGAAATACGACCTGCCCCACGAGTTCCTTTCCTACAAAGGCGAAAGCAGTTATCAGGATCTGGCTGAGAAGCTCCATGTCATCACCGATGACATCGCCCGGAAGTACCCCGGCAAGCGCAAAGGCATCTTCTGCAGTAACGACACCATCGCCAACATCGTATCCAACCACCTCCTGCGGAACCATTCCCGGGACCTGGAAGATTACCGCCTCATCGGCTTCGACGGCTCACCGGTTTCCGAGCAGGCCGTCTATCCCATCAGCACCATCGCCCAGCAGATCGACCAGCTGGTAGACGGTGCCATGGAACTTATCGTGGATCAGATCAGGATCCGGAAGAAGGATCCTTCCGCCCTGCTGGAACCCGTCCACCGCACCGTCGCCCCCGTCCTCATCTCCCGGGCGACGACAGAGGAAGTATAATCCCGTGATTCCAGTCACACCCACACCAAAAAAGACCTCGGCACCGGATCCATCCGGCGCCATTTATATATTTCATTCCAACACAAAAGGCCCTTACCGGGCCTTTTTCAGATGCCATACATAGCATTGGTATTCTTCTGTCGCAGGGGGCAGGGGCAAGCCGCTGTCCATCAGCGTGCGGCCGGCGAGCATCGCGCCAGTCTCATCGATCACGTACTGTGCATCCACATCCAGTCCGCGGACCTTCACCGCGATATCGGCAGCACGAACATCGTCCGCCCCGCCGGTCCTCACCGCGGTCACTTTGGCCCGGCTTCCGTCCCGTGCCACAAAGACCCACGCGCTGTACGGATCCGCCAGCGGATCCGACAACCTATAATACTCTCCGTCCATCACCAGCGGCGCATCCTCGTGGAAGCATTTGATCTGCTCCCGTACCGCCGCCTTCTCTTCGGAAGACAGCTTCCGGGGATCCAGCTCGTATCCGAAAGTCCCCGCCATGGCCACCGCACCGCGGGTGGCAAATGGTGTGACTCGTCCCGTCTGATGATTGGGCACCACAGAAACGTGGGCTCCCATGGTGCAGGGTGGGTATCCAAAGGACGTTCCATACTGGATCGTCAGCCGGTCCACTGCATCCGTATTGTCACTGCACCAGATCTGGGGGCAGTAGTATAGCATGCCGGCATCAAACCGGCCGCCGCCTCCGGCACAGCCTTCGATCAGCAAGTCAGGATAGCGCTCCAGGATCTGCTCAAGCAGACGGTAGAGATTCTTCACATAATCATAGAGAACCTGGCCCGGCACCGCATCGCCGGAGCTATACACATCGGCGATGCTGCGGTTGAGGTCCCACTTCAGATAGTCTGCACCGCTGTCCAGAACTGCGCAGATCCGGCGGTACATCTCGTCCACCACGTCGTCCCGGGAGAAGTCCAGCAGGAGCTGGTAACGGCTCCGCACCGGAGACCGCCCCGGTACCGCAAGTGCCCAGTCCGGGTGCTCCCGGTACAGATCGCTGTTCTCACTGATGGCTTCCGGCTCCATCCAGATGCCGAACTTCAGGCCCAGGTCATGGACCCCATCCACCAGTTCCGACAAAGTACAGCCCATCCGGGCTTCATTATACCAAAGATCCCCCAGGCCGCGAATGTCATCGGTCCGTTCGCCGAACCAGCCGTCATCCATGACGATCATTTCCACGCCCAGGTCTGCGGCTGAGCGGGCCATGGACAGGATCTTGTCTCCATCAAAATCAAAATAGCAGGCTTCCCAGCTGTTGAGAAGCACCGGCCGCACTGCATCCCGCCAGGGGCCGCGGCACAGGTGCCGGCGGATCACGTCATGGTGATTCCGGGACAGCCGTCCCAGCCCACAGTCGCTGAAACTCATGATTACTTCCGGCAACACAAGCTCTTCACCGGCCTTCAATGGATAGGCCAGCTGATCCTGAAACAGTCCCATCTGCATCCGGGTCTGTCCGTAAGAGTCTTTTTCGATCTCCGCCTTGAATCCTCCGCTGTACACAAACTGCATGGACCAGCAGCGCCCGCTGTCTTCCGTCGCATCCGGATCCATCAGGATCATGAAAGGGTTATAATGGTGGGAAGACATTCCACGGCGGCTTTCCATGGAGAAGTTTCCATGATTCACAGGTCCCCTGTCCGGTACCCGTTCCATGGTGTGCCGTCCCCAGAAGATCATTCTCTCATACTCCCCGAAGGTAAAGTCCAGGCAAGCAGTCTGGGCTTTTTCTATGATCAGATCCTCTCCGGCGCAGACCATGGCCGCCCGGGTGATCACATCCAGTTCTCCAAGAACACCGTAATAAAGACGAACCGTCAAGGAAGGCTTTGTGCTCTGAAGGGTCACCTCCAGGGTCTCGCCGGCATCGTCATACACTGCCGGGAACCCGGGCAGGCCGTATTTCCCGGGGCGGATCTCCGCTGAAACAAACCGCAGGTCGCAGCCTAAAACTCCCTCCGCGTCCCGCAGGATCAAAAGGGGGCTGCGGAAGTCCCCGGTGCCCAGGGTGGGAAACTCCTGGGGCAGGGCGTCCAGGGAATAGGTCCTGTCATTTTCGGCCTCGTAAGGATTCCCCGAGAAGCCCCTGTCCGCCAGCTCCGGCAGCGGTGCCAGGTCCTCCCGCCGCGGGCCGTAATACAGGTGCAGCAGGTGGCCGTAGCGGCCCACCATCATCTGGTAGGTGCTGCGGGCCGTGTGGATCATAATGGTGTTATCGCGTTTTTCAATCATTCTGTCTTTCCTCATAGTCACAGAAAGGCCGGCGTGTGCCGGTCCTTTCCGATCAGGCTATTCTCTCATTCCTCATACTTATGCAGCAGCCAGCGGAAGCCGGCGCTTTCCAGCCAGGCGGTTCCCTGTACTTCCTCGCCGGTGAGGAGGTCCGTGTAGGGTTCTTCCAGCCAGGCGGCGGCGTGAGCATCGCCAAAGTTGAACAGGGCGATGAGCTTTTCGCCGCGGTAGTAGCGGCCGATGCCGAGGACGTTGTCGTTTCCGGTGTCCACCACCCAGGTGTCCGCGTCGAAGTCAAACACGTGATGCTCCGCCCGCAGGTTCAAAAGGCGGCGGATGGTCTGGAAGATCCGGCCCTGACGGGACAGCGGATCACTCCGCAGTGCTGCTTCATCCCAGGGGAAGGCGCCCCGGTGGATGTACCGGGAATCGTCGGCTTTCAGCGGATCATCGTGGTAGGAGTAGTCATTCTTCTGCCCGATCTCATCTCCGCTGTACAGCACCGGGATCCCGGACTGGGTCAGCAGGAACGCATGGAGCATGATGTCCCGGCGGATGGCCCACTCCAGCTTGGACTGGTCGCCTTCGTACTCGGCGGCTTCGATGCCGCAGAGGGAGGCCGTGGTGCCGCAAAGGCGGGCATCCCCCAGCAAAGGATCATTGTTATAGAGTTCTCCCCGGCTGGCGCTCTCCCAGCCCTGGCCGGTGAGATAGTCATTCAGGTATTTCTTATGAGGCACCTGGCTGATGCCAAACTGCCCGAGGTAGTCGTAGTCCAGGCCCCAGCCGATGTCATCGTGGCACCTCAGATAGTTCAGGAAGGTGAACTGGTGGGGCAGGGCGAATACAGTGCCCAGCTGGTGCTCCATCAGCCGCACATCCCGGGTGGCCACCGTATGCCAGGTAGTGGCCATGGTGGTGACATTGTAAAGCATGTGGCACTCCGGCTTTTCCACGGAGCCGAAGTATGGAACTACTTTGTCCGGCTCCATCACAACTTCCCCCAGAAGCAGGGTGCCGGGGCAGACCACTTCTGTGGCAAGCCGCATCAGGCGTACCAGGGTGTGGACCTGAGGCAGGTTTCTGCAGTTGGTCCCAAGCTGCTTCCAGATGTATGGGACGGCGTCCAGCCGGATCACGTCCATGCCCTGGTTGCACAGGTTCAGGAGGTTCTCCGTCATGTCGTTGAACACCGTGGGGTTAGCGTAATTCAGATCCCACTGGTAGGGGTAGAAGGAGGTCATGACCACCTTCCCGGCCTCTTCACACCAGGAGAAGTTTCCCGGCGCCGTGGTGGGGAAAACCTGGGGCACCGTCCGGTCAAACTCCCAGGGGATGTCCCAGTTATCATAGAAGAAGTAGCGGTCCTGGTACTCCCGATTTCCCTTGCGGGCTTCTACTGCCCAGGGATGCTGGTCGCTGGTGTGATTCATCACAAAGTCCAGACACACCACGATCCCAACTTCATGGCAGGCTTTGGCCAGGGCGGCCAGATCCTCCATGGTTCCGAACTTCGGATCCACCTGAGTGAAGTCCGCCACGGCATAGCCGCCATCGTTCTTCCCCTCCGGGCTCTTCAGAATGGGCATAATATGCAGGTAATTGACCCCGCACTCCTTCAGATAGTCCAGGTGCTCCATCACGCCGGGCAGATCCCCCGCGAAGAGGTCCACGTACAGCATCATGCCCACCAGGCGGTTGCTCTTATACCAGCTTGCATCCCGGCACTTCATTTCATCCCATTTCCGCAGGTCGTCATTTCTCTTCTCATACTGCTTCTGCAGCATTCTGACGAAATAGTCATAGGCGTGGCCATCATCATAGAGCTCCATGAAGAGCCACCGCATCTCGTCCTGACAAGCCTCAAGGCGAGTTTCAAATACATTCTCTTTCTCTTTCATCATGCTCTCTCCGCGATCAGTGCTTCCACTTCTTCCTTCGCCGGCATCACCCGCAGCGCACCCTTCCGGGTGGTGACGATGGAGGCTGCGGCATTGGCGAAGGTCAGCATATCTTTCAGATTCTCCGGGCTCAGCTCTGTGAGACCGTGTTCCAGCACGTAGTTCAGCACGCAGGCACAGAAGGTGTCTCCGGCTCCGGTGGTTTCCACCGTGTTTTCATTCAGGAAAGGCATCACTGTGACTTTGTGCCCGCCGCAGTATGCTGTGCTTCCCTCAGCGCCCTTGGACAGGCAGATCAGCTTGATCTGGGGATAAGCCTCCTTCAGGGCCGCGATGCCCGCATCAAAGTCTTCCTCCCCCGTGAACCACTGGATCTCATTGTCGGAGATCTTCAGCACGTCGCAGTGGGCAAGTCCCCAGGCGATCTCCTCCTTCGCCCGGTCCAGGCTGTCCCAGAGGGGCTCCCTCAGGTTAGGGTCGAAGGAGCGGATGCATCCCGCTTCCTCCGCGATTTCCATGGCCCGGTGGTGGGCGCTTCTCACGGGTTCATCCGTGAGAGACAGGGACCCGAAGTGGAAGATCCTCGCCTGGCGGATCTTTTCCTCCAGCAGATCCTCCGGGGCGAGAGACATGTCAGCTCCGGGCTTACGGTAGAAGGAGAAGTCACGGTCCCCATTTTCCAGTTTATGCACAAATGCCAGCGTGGTGTGGATCTCCGGATCCATGCTGAGTCCGTCTCCGTCAATGCCCTGTTCGCAGATGGCATCCTTCAGGATCCGGCCGAACATGTCATCGCCCACCTTGCCCAGGAAGGCGACCTTCTTTCCCAGGCCCGCCAGCATGGAAAGCACGTTGCAGGGCGCGCCTCCCGGATTGGCCTCGAAGGTCAGGTTCCCCTGATCCGAGACCCCGTATTCTGTAAAATCGATCAAAAGCTCTCCCAGAGCTGTTACATCAATAGTTTTCTTAATCATACCACACCTCCCGTTTTCATCTCAGTGATGCTTTCATTGTAATACAAGCCACGCCGGTTTGGCAATAAAAAAGTGACCGGTTACTTGCCGGTCACAGTGTGATTATAATTGACTGTACTGCGATGTAGTTCAATAATTCTGGGGATTTGACTTCGAATCTTTTCGTCATGTGTGACCAGGATCACGGTCTTACCTTCAGAATTCATCTGAAAGAGTTGATCCATTATCTGTTCTGCATTTTTTCGGTCCAGGGATCCTGTCGGCTCATCTGCAAGGATAATGTTGCACTGCTTTCGTATCAGACGTGCTGCTGCTACTCTTTGCTGCTCACCACCGGACAGAGTATAGACCTTGCTGTTGATTTTATCTTCCAATCCTACCCGTCGAAGCGAATCCATTACTGATATATTAACAGAAGCATCGGATCGAACCAACTCCAGATTCTGCTTTACTGTTTTATTCTCGATCAACGCAAAGTTTTGAAACAGAAATCCAACTTCATTCTTATAATATTCTCGTTTGGCTTTGCTGCCGGAATAGGTTTTCCCATTGATCAAAAGGTCCCCGGAGTCAATAGGTTCCAGGAGCCCTATAATATTCAGAAGAGTCGTTTTCCCCGCCCCGCTTTCTCCTGCGAAGCATACGAATTCTCCATCTCGGATCTGAAAGTCAAGACCATCGAATATCACCTGATCGCCAAAACGTTTCACTATGTTTTTCCCTATGATCATATGCTTTCCCCCTTTAGAATGGATGTTACCCGATACCGCTCGATTCGCCGTGCCTGAATCAATATGAACGCCAATTCAAGAATAA
>CAMNJK010000006.1 GCA_946541435.1 uncultured Bacillota bacterium | reverse complement strand
TCCTTCTTGACGATATCCGGATTGGCGCCCGGCTTGTCCATCTTGTTGATGGCAACGATGATGGGAACGCCTGCGGATTTGGCGTGGCTGATGGACTCGATGGTCTGCGGCTTGACGCTGTCGTCCGCCGCGACCACCAGGACCGCGATGTCCGTAGCGTGGGCACCTCTGGCACGCATCGCTGTGAACGCTTCGTGTCCCGGAGTATCCAGGAAGACGATCTTCTGTCCGTTGATCTCCACCTCGGACGCACCGATGTGCTGGGTGATGCCGCCGGACTCGGACTCTGTGACGTTGGTCTTGCGGATGGCATCCAGCAGGGATGTCTTACCGTGGTCAACGTGGCCCATAACGGTGATGATGGGCGCTCTCGGCTTCAGATCCGATTCCTTGTCCTCGAAGTTCTCGATGCCCTCTTCTTCCTGATATTCTTCTTCCTTGACCTTGCCGATGGCCACCTGGATGCCCAGTTCTTCGGCCAGCAGGAGGACGGTATCCTCGTCCAGATTCTGGTTCACGTTCGCCATCACGCCCATACGCATCAGGGTCATGATGATCTGAGATACAGTTGTCTGAGTCTGCTCGGAAAAACCGGCGACGGTGATCGGTACATTGATCAGTACAGTGCCTGCGGGCAGTGCCACTTCTTCCACCTCTGGTTCGATGTTTCTCGGCTTATTGTGCCGTTTGTTTCTGGTCTGCTTTTCAAGGGACTGGGGCTTGCCGGCCTTCTTGCCCCGCTCCAGTCTTGAGAACTTATCGCGATCCTTATCGCGATCCCGTTCCTTGCCTTTTTTATCTGTTCTGCTGTGGGAGGATGCTTTCGCTGCGGATGCGGGTGCCTGGCCTCCGTCTGTCCTGCGGGCTGGACGTGCGGAAGCGGGACCGGCGGGTCTCTTCTGATCGGAGGTTTTGCGGTCAGTTCTGCGATCAGAGGATCTGCGGTCAGAGGAAGCCTTGCGGTCGGAGGTACCGCGGCTTCTTTCCCGTTCTTCTTTTCTTGCGGCGCGCTCAGCTTTTCTGCGCTCAGCCGCCTGCGCTTCTTCTCTGTGCACTTCTTCAGCGCGCTTGATGACCTTCAGTCCGCTGCGCTTGCGCGGCTTCTCCGGCGCTGCCGGTGCCTCTGCTGCGGGCGCTGCGGATGCTGTGTCCGCGGCTGCCGCCGGTTTCTCAGCCGGTGCTTCTGCCGCAGGCTTCTCTTCCGCCGGGGTCTCGGAAACCTTTTCCGCTGCCTTGGGCGCTGCGGCCTCTGTTTCCTGAACGGCTGCGGTCGTTTCCGCTGCAGGCGCTTCCTTCACAGTCTCGGCTGCTGCCGCAGACTGCTCTTTTGCTGCCGGTTCAGCAGCTGCCGGTGCCTCGGTCTGCGCTGCAGCCGGCTTCTCTTCTGCCGCTGCGGTTTCTTTGACCTCCGCTGCAGGCGCTGCCGGTTTCTCAGCCGGCGCTGCTGCCGGGGCTACTGTCACTGCTTCCACAGCCGCCGCTTCCGCTTCCTGGGCCTTGGCGGCTTTGGCTGCTTCTGCCGCTGCTTTTTCTCTGGCAATCCGTTCTTCCAGCATCGCCTTTGATACTCTGGGGGTATCCGACTTCGGCATAGGACGTCCCTCCGGCGGTCTCACGCCGGTCCTGGCAGACGCAGCCTGCGCCTCCTGGGCCGCGGTCTTGGCCGCTGCCGGTTTTGTCTTGGACTTTCTTGCCGGTTTCTTGATCTCAGGCAGCTTGATATTGGCAGCTTTCACCGTCCGCTTCGGTTCACTTCCTGCCTTCTGGTCGTTTTCTGCCTTCTTTGTACGGCTGGCGCGGACGACTTTTGTCTCCGCCTTGTCTCTGCTGTGGATAATGGTATTCCTGACCGCTGTCTGATCCATATCCGTCAGATCATCCGTCTCCTTCGTGACGGCGATTCCCATGGACTTCGCTTTTTCCAGCACCTCCATGCCGGTCATTTTCAGCTCAGCCGCAAGATCTTTGATTTTCATTCGCACACCCTCCTTCTATCTTTTTCCCGCATGATTTCGTTAAGAATCGTTTTTGCGAATTGATCATCTGTGATTGCAAATACACTTCTGTCCGTCTGTCCCACCGCATGGGACAGATCGTCTATCGTACTGTATTTCACGAATTCCGTTCCGCTTTTGCGGATCTCCTTCATGATCTTCTTTTCACTGTTTTCGGAGATGTCCTCCGCCAGTATCACCAGAGCAGCCTTGCCCCGGTTCATGTTGTATGTACAGGTGTTCACCCCCGACACCAGGGAGCCCGCTTTTTTCGCAAACCCCAGGTACCGGAGCACCTTGTCCTGCATTATCATTTAATATCTCCCGCCAGCTTTTCCCGGATGGGCTGCAAAACCTGGTCAAGCTCCGCTTCCTCCAGGGTGATGCCCAGGCTCCGCTGCAGGGCTTTTCGCTTCACCGCTTTGGCCAGGCATTCTTCGGAAGGGCACAGATATACGCCCCGTCCCTTGGCCTTGCCGGTGGGATCAAAGGTGACGCTTCCCTCATAGGATGCGATCCGAACCAGTTCATTCTTCGGTTTGGACTCCATGCAGCCTGCGCAGCGGCGCATCGGTGTTTTACGCGTTTTCATAAACTGCCTCTTCGACGGTTTCTTCTGTTTCGGATCCGGCTTCTGTTTCGGCTTCCGTTTCTGTTACGATGTCATCGCCAGCCTTTGCATCTTCTTCGGCTTCTTCGATGTACTCGTCTTCTGCATACTCATCGTCGAAGTACTCGTCATCGTCATAGTATTCATCTTCGCCTTCCCCGTAATACTGGGAATGGCTCTTGATGTCGATCTTCCAGCCGCAGAGCCGCGCTGCCAGGCGAACGTTCTGACCTTCCTTGCCGATGGCCAGGGAAAGCTGGTAATCCGGAACGATGACCGTGGCAGCCTTCTCCTCTTCATCGATCAGTACTTCCTCCACCTTGGCGGGGCTCAATACATTTTTGATCAGGACATGGGGATCGTCGTCCCATGTGGTGATGTCGATCTTCTCGCCGAACAGCTCGTCCACCACGTTGCGGACACGGCTGCCGCCGGTGCCGACGCAGGCGCCCACCGGATCCACGTCTTCGTCTTCCGTGTAGACCGCGATCTTGGTCCGGGAACCCGCCTCTCTGGCGATGCTCTTGATCTCTACGATGCCGTCTTCGATCTCAGGAACTTCCAGCTCGAACAGCCGCTCCACGAATCCGGGGTGGGTCCGGGAGAGGAAGACCTGGGGTCCCTTGGCGCTCTTGCGTACATCCATGATATATGCCTTGATCCTGTCGTTGACGCGGAACCGCTCGCCGCGGGCCCGTTCACCGGCCACCAGGATGCCTTCCGTATTGCCGATGTTGACAAAGATCGTTTCATTGCTGATTCTCTGAACGGTGCCGGTGATCAGATCTCCCTGACGTTCGATGTAGTTGTCGAAGACCATGCCGCGTTCCGCTTCACGAATCTTCTGGACGACAACCTGCTTGGCTGTCTGCGCCGCGATCCGGCCGAAGTTCTGCGGTGTCACCTGATATTCCACCACATCGCCGACCTGATAACGGGGGTCGATCTCCAGGGCATCTTCCAGAGAGATCTGGGTGAACTCATCCTCGACCTCTTCCACGACGTCCTTTCTCATCAGCACTTCGATGCCTTCCATCCCGTCTTCGAACACGACTCTGACGTTCTGGGACGTGCCGTAGTTTTTCTTATAGGCCGCCACCAGCGCCGATTCGATGGCATCCATCAGCAGTTCTCTGGTAATGCCTTTCTCTTTGACCAGATCATCGATTGCGTTCATAAACTCATTCATTACCGTATCCTCCATCGTGTACGTTATCTAGAATACTACCGCAAGATTCGCTTTGGCGATCTCAGAACGTTCCAGGGTCCAGACCTTGCCCGCGTCATCCGTGATGGTGATCCGTGCCTGTCCGCCGTCTGCATCGCCCTCGGCTTCCTCATAGGAATCCAGCCTTCCGGCGATGTTCTTGGTACCGTCCTTGCCCCGGTAGAGCCGGACCTCGATCTGCTCCCCCACATAGCGGCGCCAGTGGGAGGGTTTCAGAAGCGGCCGGTCCATCCCCGGGGATGAGACCATCAGGTAATAATTCTGTTCGATGGGATCCGAAGCGTCCAGCTGTTCGCTCAGATACCGGCTCACCTTCTCACATTCATCCGTGCCGATGTAACGGGACTCCGCTTCATCCGGCGCGTAGTCGATGAAGACCTTCAGGAACCAGTCGCCGCCTTCCTTGGCAAACTCGCAGTGGTATAATTCCAGGCCTTCTGCTGCCAGGTAGTCCTTCAGCAGTTCCTCTACAACAACTGTTACCTTCTTCTTCGCCATCGATTTCCTCTTATCCAATAAATAAGAGTGGGCGCTGACCCACTCTTACCATAGCTTTAACTTTACCGTAGTATAATGTAACACATATCGCCGGCCTTTGCAAGCAAAACCTTACATCACCACATGATGATGGCGCGGACCGGGCAGACCGGGGCGCAGTAGCCGCAGGTCAGGCAGACCGCATGGTCCACCACCGCGATCCCGTCGTCCCCCATGCGGATGGCCCCGTTGGGACACCGCCGGATGCAGGTGCCGCAGCCCTCGCAGTCACCGGGATCGATCCGGATCTTCTTAAAGGTGATGTCCGGAACGTAGTCCGCGGGAAGGGTCCCTTCCGCCCACTCCGCCAGGCGGTCGATCTCTTCGAACCTGCCCATGCCCACCATGATGGAGTGCACCCCCAGGCCGCGGACATAGTCCAGGGCCTCCCGGTAATGTCCCGACAGGTTTCCGCCCCCGAAGGCTTTCATCCCGAAGACCCCCTTGCCGGCGTCGATGCAGCCGCGGATGGCCTCCGCCATTTCCTCCGCGGTTCCGGGGCCATCGCCCTTGCGGATGCCCAGGCCCGCATAGTTGATCAGCGGAAAGACGATATCGCACGCGGGGACATCGATCATCCGCTGCACCACATCGATGTGGTGGGTGGACACCCCGATGGCGCCGATGATGCCCCGGGCCTTGTAGTCCTGCAGGCACTGCCATGCGCCGCTGCGGTATTCCCAGTCGGGATCCTGCCGGACTTCATGCAGAAGAAAGATATCGATGAAGTCCAGGGCCAGTTCCTCCAGGCATTCCCGGATGGCCGCTTCCATTTCGTCATAGGTGACATCCAGGCACTTGCTGGCGATCACCGGCCGGTCGGGATTGGTCCGGGAGCAGTCCACCGCAGGCAGTCCGGGATGTCCGTGCTCCCCCTTCCTCTCCGGCAGTTCTCCGAAGGCTGCCCGGATATAGGGATAGGTCTCATAATACTGCGCTGTATCGAAGAACCGAATCCCCCGCTCATAGGCATAGCGGACCAGCTCCGCCCCCTCCTGCAAAGGCAGGTCGAGCTGTGTTTTGCCGATGGTCAGAACGCCCAGTCCCACGGGCGTCACATCGATTCCTGTGTTTCCCAGTTTCACTCGCTTCATTTTTTTCGTTTACCGTTTGTTGGAAAGCTTCCAGATGCCCTGCTCTTCCGCCGCCCGGATCAGTTCATCCCGGAAATCCGGATGGGCGATGGAGATCATGAGCTCCGCCCGCTCCCAGGTGGTCCGGCCTGCCAGGTTCACGATGCCCTGGTCGGTGACCAGATAATGGGTCTGGGACCGGGGGGTGCTGACGATGTCGCCCTCGGTGAACCTGGGCTTGATGTTGCTGTGCAGCACACCCTTCTTGTCGGTGTAGGCGCTGTTCATGCAGAGGAAGGCCTTGCCGCCGGGAGACATGTAGGCGCCGGTGACGAAGTCGATCTGACCGCCGGTGCCGGAGATCTGCCGTGTGCCCACGCTCTCGGAACAGACCTGGCCGTAGAGGTCCGCGCTGACGCAGCCGTTGATGGCGATGACATTGCTCATCTGTCCGATCACATAAGGATCGTTGACATGGCTCACCATATCGCCGCCGCAGTCCGGATTGTCGTTCAGCCAGTCATAGAGGCTCTGGCTTCCGGCGCAGATGCCGAACACCGACCTGCCTTTGTAGATTTCCTTATGGGCGTTGGTGAGCTTGCCCTGCTCATAGAGATTATAGAAGGCGTCCGTGATCAGCTCGCTGTGGCAGCCCAGGTCTTTGATGTCGGACCTGGCCAGATATTCGCCCAGCACGTTGGGCATGCCGCCCACGCCCAGCTGCAGCACGGCCCGGTCCGGGATCTCCGGCGCGATGAAGTCGGCGATGGCCACTTCCTCCGGCGTTGGCGGAGGTGACTTGATCTCCACCATGGGATGATGTTCGCCCTCCACGATGTAATCCACTTCGCTGATGTGGATCCGGTTGGGGTCGATGCCTGCCTCACGGCGCTCCGCAAGTCCCCGGATCCGGGGCAGATGCTCGTTGACTTCCACGATGACGATATCCGCCGCGTCCAGCACCGGTTTGGCGGTGGCCACGGTGAAGTGCAGATTGAAATAGCCCTCATCGTCCATGGGGGACACGCAGATCATGGCAACATTGACTTTGCAGTATCCCAGCTGGTAGTAGCTGCTCTGGTTCCGGTAGATCATGGGGATGTGGCTGATCAGCCCCTGGGCCCAGTATTTCCGCTCCAGCCCCGCCATGTACCAGCTGTGATAGGTGAAGCTCTCGTGCTCCGGGTCGTCCTCCACGATCCGCAGGGGTTCGAACATGAAATATCCGCGGCAGTTTACATTTTTCACCTGCCCCTTCCGCTTTGCCAGGGCCGCGTCCAGCAGGACCGGCTGTCCCTGGGAGATCACATAATCGATCCAGTCTCCGTCCTTCACGGCCATGACCGCTTCTTCCGGGGTTCTCAGCTTGCTTTTGTATTCTTCATAGTATGACATCTTCTGGTCCTTTCTGCCGGCTGTTTCCGGTTTCGGCGCTGTTGATCATTCAGTTCTTTCCGCCCTTGGGAATGATGCCTTTCTCTATGGCGATCTCTTCCAGTTCGATCTCGGTAAGATCTTCCACGAACCGGACGTTGTCCAGCTGCTGGCGGAAGTTCTTGCGGAATTCTGCCAGGTAGACCTGACGAAGCCGGGCCTGCTCGGCCTTCTCTTCCTCCGTCAGGCCTTCGTTCTTTTTCTTATGGGCCAGCTCATTGATTCTGTCGATCAGTTTTTTATCCATATATATTCCTGCTCCTCGTTATTCCTCATCGGGTTCATACTGGAAGGTGGGCATGGGCTGCAGCTTGAACAGATTGGCCGCATGCTTGCTGTCGATCTTCCTGCGGATCTCCTCATCCTCACAGACGCCTTCCCTGATGTACCGATCCAGCACCGCGTAGGTGAATCCCAGATTGTCTTCATCGGTCTTGGACTGGAGGCCGTCGATGGGCACCTTGTCCACGAACATGGAAGGCAGTCCCAGGGCCCGGCCCACGGCCTTGACTTCCTGTACGGTCAGTTTGGAAAGCGGGCTGAAGTCGCCGGCGCCGTCGCCGTATTTCGTATTGTATCCCACCCAGTCCTCCGACAGGTTGCAGGTGTTGGCCACACGCCCGCCGATGTTCTGGGAGACGGCGTACAGGACCGCCATCCGGAGCCGGGGCGGCAGATTGGTCTTAGCCTGGGCGCTGAAGGTATCAAAGTGGCGCATCAGCTCCCCCACCACGCCCTCATAGGCGTCCTTGATATTGAATACAACTGAATCGATGCCGAGATGAGCCACCAGGGCCTTGGATACATCGATGTCGAACTGTTCGCCGTTGGGCATCATCACGCCGAAGACGTTCTCCCTGCCCAGGGCCTCAGCGCAAAGGGCCGCCACTACAGAACTGTCCTTGCCGCCGGAGATCCCGATGACCGCCTTGCAGCCCTTGCCGTTCTCTTCGAACCAGTCCCTGATCCACTGTACGATATCGTTTTTGACTTTTTCTGCATCAAATGCCATCTTGATCCCTCCGTTCGATCTCATTCAGCACTGCCTTTAATATATTCTTTGAATTCAGCATGAAAGCCTCTTTGGGCTGTTCCATGGCCTTGTATTTGGTCCAGTAGCGGTCCGCGTATTTTTCCAGCATCTCCTCATCACTGAGCCCTGCTTCCTTCAGCTGCCGCACAAACCTGACCCGGTTCTCGCATTCCACGGAGAAGTCTTCCCAGTACTGTTCGATGAAGCTGTCCGGCACCATGCCGAAATGGGGCAGGCAGAGATGGGAAGGATGCAGGTCGCGGCATTTTTTCATCGACTGCAGAGCCTGATTGAAGTTTTTGAGAATGGGCGTATGGATATACCCCCTGCCCTCGCTCAGACTGCATACACCGCTTTCGATAATGCCGGTGCTCTCACTGGCAAAAAGAAGATCCAGGGGCTTCACCAGAAAACTCATGGAGCACTGGGTATGTCCTCCGGTCTCATAGGCAACGATCTGTTCCGCTTCGGTCCGGCAGCCGCCCCCGCCCAGAAAGAGACTGTCGCCATCGAGCAGGACATGATCTACCCTAAGTCCGTCGATGGGGATCTCTTCTGTGCTTCCCGGCACGTACAGATCTCTGGCCTTCTCCCCGAGCTCCCGCATCAGGGCATGGGCGCTGTGCCGGCGAAGGATCCTGGCGCAGTGGGAACTGCCGAAGACCTCCGCGTCGGGATAGGCGCGCAGAATGTAGGGCAGGGCCCCGATGTGATCATAGTGAGAATGACTGAGCAGAACGTAATCCAGTTTCTCACGGCCCAGAGCTTCCATCTGCCGTTTCAGGTTGCTGACCGTCTGTCTTCCGCAGTAAGCCATGCCGCAGTCCAGCAGCGCGGTCTTCCGGCTGCCGCAGATCAGGATGGCCTCACCGCCGTGACCGCCGGTCACCCGATAGATCGGTCCCGGGAAACCGAACCGGTCGTGATGATCGAAGACCTGGAACAGGGCGATGTCCTGGGGCAGTTCCAGCGCCGGGTCTTCCCGCCGCCCGGTTCCCTGCCGCATCTCTTCCTGCCGCGCATCTGCCTGTCTGGCGATGGTTTCTGTCGTACCCATGATTTCCTGCTGCATAGTATCTCCTGTCGGTATCATAAACTGCCGGTGATCTCTTCGGCATCTATTAGTGATCTCTTCGGCCGCTGAAGCGGGTCATCTCCGGATCTGACAAGTCGGCAAAGTCATCTTCCCAGGGCTCATCCGCCGGATCGTAGACGATGGTGCCGCTGTTGTAGCCGTCCTCCGCCGCAGCCAGCTCCGCGAAGGACATGGTGTAGCTGTCCAGCTCATAGAGCAGGGACTCCTCAAAGGAATAGCGGTAGGATGGCCCGCCCAGCCTTTGCATGCGGGCGGTGGTGATGGCATCCCGCAGGCACTGGTGCAGGACTGCCCCGCCGTCATCCGGGGTCAGCTCCACATCCGAATCCTCGGAGTACCACTGACGGAAGCGGCAGAACTCATCCACCAGGCGGCGGAGATCACTCTCCTCTTCGCCCCCTGCGCCCCGGTTGCCCGCCAGTCCGATGAGAGACAGTTTGATCTGATGCAAAAGAGAGTAGATCTCCCCGGAATCCTCCGGAAGTCCCTCCAGGATATCTTCAAAATAGTCCTCCAGGAGTTCTGAGATCATGGTCTCATCCGCCCCTTCAAAAAGGGCGTAGACCGCTTCCTGCTCGATATATTCATCGCACTCCACCAGATCTGCCATCGCTTCAAAGTATTCGAACTCAGCGGCGCTGTCCAGTTCCAGATATGCCAAAAGCTCAGTAAAGTCCATTGATCTTTTCCTTTTCCAGATCAAAATTCATGAATTTGACCTTCTTGTCCTCATCCACATCGGCGAAGATGTGGTCGATCATATTGATGAAGTTCTCCGACAGGTCGCTGGCGTAGAACACGTTTGTAAAGTCCGAACCCGATGCCAGCATGTTCCGTTCTGTGAGGATCCTTTCGATCCTGCCGGTGACGATGCTGGAGGGATTGATGATGCGCAGCTCCGGATAGAGGCGGCTGATGTTCTTCTGGATCAGGGGATAATGGGTGCAGCCCAGGATCACCGTGTCCAGATCGTTGCCCCGTACGAAATCATCCATATAATAACGGATGGTCATGTCCATGATCTCGTTTTCGATGATGCCCTCCTCGATCAGAGGGACGAATGCCGGGCAGGCAGTCTCGAAGATGTTCAGGTCCTGCCGCAGCTGCTCGATGTTTTCCCGGTAGGCATGGGACGCAATGGTGACCTTGGTCCCGATGATGCCGATGCGCGTATCCGCCGCGCAGGCCCTGGCCACCTCCTCCGCGGAGGGCTGGATGATCCCCACCACAGGCACCTCAGGGAACCGTTTCCGCAGATCCTCCACACAGGTGGCGCTCACCGTATTGCAGGCAATGACGATCATCTTCACATTGCACTGCACCAGAAAATCGGCGATCTCGGCGCTGAATCTGCGGATGGTGGAGACCGCCTTGGATCCGTAGGGGGTCCTGGCGGTGTCACCGAAGTAGATCACCTTTTCCTCCGGGAGCCGGTTCATCAGGTACGGGATGCTGGTGAGTCCCCCCAGTCCCGAATCAAAAAAACCGATGGGTCTGTTGTCCATTCGCTGCTTTACCTTTCCATTTTCGTCTCTTCTTGAATCGTTAACCAGAATATTATACAATACGATTATCTCAAAGTAAACAATCAGGAGGCATCAAATGGCAAGCGTTCAACCGAAGAAAAGATCCGATATCGACCAGGCTTACCGCTGGGATCTGGAGGCTATGATCCCGGACGAATCCGTTCTGGAGAGCCAGCTGCAGCAGATCACCCAGGAGGCGAAGACCTACCAGGAGGAGTACAGCGGACATCTGACAGACAGCGGGCAAAAGCTGGCGGATGCCTATGCAGCCAAAGATGATATCTGGCGCCGGCTGGAGAAGATCTATGTGTATGCCCACATGAAGCGGGATGAGGACAACGCGGATGCAAGATATCAGGCGCTGACAGACCGCTGCATGTCTGCCATCGCCGCGGTAAGCGCCTGCATGGCCTTCTTCTCTCCGGAGCTTCTGTCCGCGGATGAAGAAAAAGTCCTGGGATACCTTGACGACACCCCGGACCTGAAGATCTATGATTTCGCTCTGCGGGACGCTTTTCGTCTGAAGGCCCACGTCCTGTCCGGAAGCGAAGAGGCCATCCTGGCCCAGATGAGCGAAGTGACCGGGGCCACCGGCGACATCTTCACCATGCTGAACAATGCGGATCTGACCTTCGCGCCTGCCGTGGATGCCGGGGGAAAAGAGCACCCGGTGACCCACGGCAGCTACATCCGGCTCATGGAAAGCCATGACCGGACCCTGCGCAAATCAGCTTATGAATCCATGTACGATTCCTACAAGAAGCTGATCAACACCATTGCCACCACTTATAATTACAATACCAAGACAGATGTGATCACCGCCAGACTGCGTCACTTTGAATCCGCCCGCGCGGCGGCTCTTTCCGGCGACAACATCCCCGGCGCCGTCTATGACAATCTGGTGGCCGTGGTCAACGAGGCCCTGCCCCAGATGCACCGCTACACTGCCCTGCGCAGAAAGCTCCTGGGCAAGACCCTGACGGACGGCAAAATGTACATGTATGACATGTACGTGCCCCTGATCGAACTGCCCGAGCGGCAGATCCCCTTCGAGGAAGGTCTGGACATCATGCGGGCGGCCCTGGCTCCCTTCGGGCAGGACTACCTGGATAAGATGAACGAAGGCATCAGACAGCGCTGGATCGACGTGTACGAGACCAGGGGCAAGACCAGCGGCGCCTACAGCTTCGGCTGCTATGACAGCTATCCCTACATCCTGCTGAACTATACGGATACCCTGAAGGACGTATTCACCATCGTTCATGAAATGGGTCACTCCATGCACTCCAGATATACCCGGGAGACCCAGCCCTATATCTACGGCAGCCACTCCATCTTCACCGCGGAGACTGCCTCCACGGTCAATGAGTCCCTGCTGATGCACCATCTGCTGGAGAAAGAGACCGATCCGGATATGCGGCGGTACCTGCTGAACATGTACCTGGAGGAATTCCGGACCACCCTCTTCCGCCAGACCCAGTTCGCGGAGTTTGAAGACCTGACCCACCGGGAGATCGAAAACGGCGGACAGCTGACCGCAGACCGGATGTGTGAGATCTATCAGGAGCTGAACGACAAATATTACGGTCCGGCAGTGGAGCGGGACGATACCATCCGCTACGAATGGGCCCGGATCCCGCATTTCTATAATGCATTTTATGTATACAAGTATGCCACAGGTTATTCCGCCGCCACAGCCATCTCCCATAAGATCCTGAAGGAAGGAAAACCTGCGGCAGACCGCTACATCGACTTCCTGCGCACCGGCGAGTCCGATCATCCCATCGAGCTCCTGAAGATCGCGGGCGTCGACATGAGCAGCCCCGAACCCATCCGGGATGCCATGGCCACCTTCACATCCATCCTTGACGAATTTGAGTCGCTGGTTTAGCCCACGAAAGGAGCTCAGATCCATGACCCAAAAGACAATCACCATCTTTCAGAACGGCGTGAACCTCTCCGCTGAGACCAGCCGCGCCCTGACGGACAAGCTGCTTTCCCGCGGCTATATCGTCAATGACGACTACACCGAAGATACCGACCTCATCATCTGCGTGGGCGGCGACGGCGCTTTTCTGCGCGCCATCCACCGGTGTGATTTTCCCAACTGCCCCATCGTGGGCGTCAATACCGGGCACCTGGGCTTCTTCCAGGACGTGCTCCCCTCGGATCTGGATCAGTTCATCCAGCAGTATGAATCCGGGGAGTATAACGTGCAGGAGCTGAACACGGTGCGCGCCATCGTCACCACAGCGGACGGCGACAAGCACACCCACCTGGCCCTCAACGAGATCACCATCAAGGGACGCCGGTCCTATTCGGTCCACCTGTTCATCTCCATCGGCAGTCAGCCCATCGAGAAATTCTCCGGAGACGGCCTGATCATCGCCACCTCCGCCGGCAGTACCGCCTACAATTATTCCGTGGGCGGATCCATCGCCGATCCCAGGCTCAAGCTGCTGCAGGTGACCCCCATTGCTCCCATGAACACCACTGCCTACCGTTCCTTCACCTCCAGCGTCCTGCTGCCGGCGGAACTGTCTCTGGGCGTGGTTCCGGAGCAGACCGATGGTCCGGAGGCAGCCATCTACCTGACCAATGACGGCAACGAGACTTCCTACGACAACGTCAAAAGCATCGAAGTACGCATCTCCAACACCACGGTCCACCTGATCCGGCTCAAGGGATATGATTTCTGGAGCAAGGTCAAGGATAAGTTCCTGTAAGGAGTCATCATGCCGGATTTCAGA
Source organism: uncultured Bacillota bacterium (assembly GCA_946541435.1). Classification (GTDB taxonomy): domain Bacteria; phylum Bacillota; class Clostridia; order Peptostreptococcales; family Anaerovoracaceae; genus Lentihominibacter. Next base: position 3,273 of record CAMNJK010000006.1, on the reverse strand, counting down.
CACATCGTAACAACAGAAGAAGACGGCGAAGAAGTAAGAGTGCTGATGCGCCGTCATTTTGATCTCTCCTCCCGCCTGCGGGGCAAAATCAAACGGGAGCACCGCCTCCACCTGAACGGCGTTCCGGCGGAGGGTTATTTTCGCGCAAAGGCTGGCGATGTCATCCGGATCGATATGCCGGAGGAGCGCAGTCATTTTCCCGCGGAGGACATCCCCGTCTATCCGGTCTTCGATGACGATGACCTGCTTCTTCTGGACAAGCAGCCCTATGTCACCGTCCATCCCACCAAGGGACATACCCGGGGAACCCTGGCCAACGGCCTGATGACCTACATGGAGGAGACGGGCCGTCCCTTCAAGATCCGCTTCGTGAACCGTCTGGACATGGACACCTCCGGGCTCCTGATCGTGGCCAAAAACGCCTACGTGCAGAACGATCTCATGCGCCAGATGAAGCGCGGAGATCTGACCAAGGAGTACATTGCTCTGGTCTGCGGGATCATTTCCGAGAACGCCGGCACCATCGATCTTCCCATCGGACATCCGGATCCGGAGAGCCCCTGCCGGGGCGTCTGCGAGGACGGGGCCCCTTCCGTCACCCATTATCAGGTGATGGAACGCTTTCCGGCGGGTTTCACCCTGGTGCGGCTTCGTCTGGAGACCGGGCGCACCCATCAGATCCGTGTTCACATGTCCCATATCGGCCACCCGGTGGTCTCGGATATCCTCTACGGCAGCCCCTGCCCGGACCTGATCGGGCGGCAGGCCCTTCACGCCGCTGCCCTGCGTTTCACCCATCCCGGCACAAAAAAAGAGCTTCATATCGAAGCTCCTCTTCCCGATGATATGATGCTGGCGATCGAGCGGATCAGAACCGCTGATGGACTGTAGCTTTCCATGCTCCTTCTTATACGTCGTCCTGAGCGTTCTCCGGAACCTGTCCCGTCAGGATCTGGCCCACGGTCTTTCTCTTCAGCTCCCTGATCAGAACGCCCTGGATCCGGGCGATCTCCCGGTGCACCATGCAGGGGTTGTCCGCGGCGTTGCGGTCGCAGTCCTCCCGCATGCAGTGCATCATGGCGATATCCTCTTCCATATGCGAAACAATATCGTAGAGGGTGATATCATCCAGAGACATTTTCAGGCTGTATCCACCCCGGTTGCCCCGCTCCGCGCGGACGATGCCGCGCTGCTCCATTTCTCCCAGGATCTTATAAGTAAAAGCTCTGGGCACACCTTCCAGGCGGCAGATCTCTGAAACATTGTGTCTTCCGCCGTCCTGCAGAGCCCTGCAGATCCTGAGGGCGTAATCGCTTCTTCTGGTGATCAGCATAGAATCCTCCAAAAGTTCAGTGTTTTCCCGACATATAGACTTCGCCGCCCTGGGGCGCCTCTCCGGATTTGTATTTGATCAGTTCGCTGACAGTGACCAGCTGATATCCGTTCTTCAGCAGATAGGGCACGATCTTCTCCGTGGCCTTGGCCGTGGAATCATAGATGGAATGCATCAGAATGATCTTGCCGTCCAGCTTCTTCACATTCTTCACCACATTGAAGACAGCTCCGGCGTCTCTGGAACTCCAGTCCATGGTATCCACCGTCCAGAGGATGGCCGGCATATTGCTGGCGTTCAGCACCGTCTGATTATAGGATCCGTAAGGCGGCCGATAGAGATCCGGCGTTACACCGATGACCTTTTTGATGGCCTTGTCGGTTCTGGTCAGCTGGGACCTGACCCCGGCCTTGGAGAGCCCGGTCAGATCAGAGTGATCCCAGGAGTGGTTGCCGATCTCGCATCCGATCTTATAGGCGTTCCTTACATTTTCTTCGTCATTTCCTACCCGGGCGCCCACATAGAAGAATGTGGCCACCGCATCGTGCTTCCGCAGACATTTGATGATCCGCTTCTCACTCTTCAGACCCGGCCCGTCGTCATAGGTGATGGCCACCATGGGTTTTTCCGGATCGATATAGCGTTCGATCATCTGCCCGCGCAGGGTCGCTCCCAGGTATGACTTCGGAACCTTGACAGGCACCACGCCCTCGCTGTCATCCAGCACCGTTCCCTCCTTGAAGTATACGGTCATGTCCCCCCTGGAGAGAAGGATCAGATTGTAGTTGGCGTCATCCTCCTTCAGATAGGCTTCCGCCCCCTCCCGGATCTCATCGTCCTTGAAGTTTTTGTCGAAATATTCACGGACGAAATCGGATGTCTTTTCTTTGTATTCCGGCATCAGGACCTGCATGGGATTGAGGGCCCGCATGGTGTCCGGATCCAGCAGATAGGTCTGGATGGCGCTGCCCATGGACTTCATCTTCCCGCCGTCTTCCTCGTATTTCACAGCGTAGATGGCCATGCTCAGGGCGCCGTTGCCGGTATCATACACTGCCGAATCGAACAGCATGGCATGATGGGTGTTCCTGCCCAGAAGCCCGCCGGCGGAATCTTTGTCTTCGTCCATTTCCTTCGCCACGGCCTTGCTGAACTTTTTCTTCATCTCCGCCACCCGCTGGTCGCGGAATACCGCCAGGTCTTCGTTGTCCGAAGGATCATAGCGGTAGGCATAGGAAATGCCGTCATCGTATTCATAAGTCACCAGCCGGTCGGAAGCGGGCGGCAGCTTCTTCATCTTCTGATACTGCTTGTCCGCGAAATTCTGGAAATCCTTGTCGTTGTTGTAGGCCGATGAGAAATGGCTTACAGCCACACCTCCGATGGCCGCAAGAGCAGCGATAACGACGCAGAGAGCAATGATCCGCCGCCGGCGCCTCTGCTGCTTCCTGCGGATCTCAAATCTGGCCTCTCTCTCTTCCGGCGTCTCGCCCCGGTGTCTCCGGCCGGCCGCGCCGCGATGAAACGCTCCGTGACCGGAACCCTGATCTTCCCCGGACCCATCCGCCTGATCCGACTTGTGCTTTGACTTTTTCTCGAATGTGCTCATGAATTCTTCATAGCTGTCCGTGAAGTCCTTCATGATGTCATCGCTTCTGGTATATCTGCGCTTCTCCGCAGGGGCTGCAGCAGCCACGCCTCCTGCCAGCGCCGCGAGAACAGAATCATCGTCCGCAGACGGATCCACCTCTTCCTGCTCAGGTTCTTCTTCTGTTTCTTCAGTTTCTTCTATTTCTTCGGTTTCTTCCTCTGCTTCGTCCGGATCCTCTTCTGCTTCCTCCGGTTCGTCACCCGCGTCTTCCGGGTCTTCCGGGTCTTCCGGGTCATCGATGACTTCAGGATCCTCAGCAGCCGCAGCTTCATCGGGATCGTCCAATGCC
>CAMNJK010000005.1 GCA_946541435.1 uncultured Bacillota bacterium | reverse complement strand
CGAGTCCCGTCGCCCGCTGCTTATCTTCGACCGCGCTCTCCCCCTGCCTGTCTGCGTCTGCGCAGCAGAAGGGATGCCGCCGCGGCTGCCAGCAGCATGATGCACACCGCCGCAGCGAGATGCGTCCCGTCCCCGGTTTTCGGCGAATCATAGTACCGCTTTGTCTTGTCCTGCTTCACGGTCTTGACGGTTTTTGTTTTGACCGTCTTCAGGACCTTATCGGTCCGTTCCGTATTTTCCGGTGTGACCGGGATGTCCCGCTGAACGGAGATCACTGTGGCATGATCCTGCAGGGGACCGTCCGGGAAATTGTCCGCCGTCAGAGCCGCTGTGTTGGTCAGATCACCGGCAGCATCGATGCGGGCGTCATAAGTGATCGTTACATTTTCCGCCAGCCTTTGGAAGACCGCCGTCAGGGTGTTGCCCTCCACTTTGACCGACGCGTCCGCCGCGCTGCATTTCACAGTATCCGGCAGGATGGTAACGCCCTCCGGCGGCGTGTCCCGGATCACCGCCTGCTTCAGCGGCACCGCGCTGCCTGCGGTCAAGGTATAGGTCACGGTGTCTCCCGGGGCGACTTTCTCTGCGCTGACGGTCTTTGTGAGGGCGGGTTCCGGTTTTTTGACCGTGATCCTGGCATGGTCCTCCAGTTCCCGGATCCCATCGCCCGTCAGAACAGCGATGTTGTCAACGGATCCCTGCGCGGCTTCCACTGTCGCCCGGAACCGGATGACGGTCATGTCCGTCAGCAGGGGGATCCGGACCGTCAGCTGATTGCCTGCTGTTTCCACCGTGGCCGGATCTCCGGTCACCGCGATACCGTCCGATGCCAGGCGCACCCCCGCCGGAAGCGCATCCGTCACCACTGCGTTCTTCAGCGTGATGCCGTCCTGGGGCTCCTTCACTGTAATGGTATAGGTGATCTCTTCGCCCTGTTCCGGCGTCTCGTTGGACACTTCCTTCTCGATCTGCGGCTTGGGGGTCAGGGATCTCACTTTGGCTGTATCACGGACGGGATCCGGGGCGTTCCCCGCTGCCGCCTCCACGGTATTGACCAGTTCCTCCGCATCCAGATCTTCTCTGGTGACCGCCTGATAAGTGTAGGTGATCTCATCTTTGAGGACCGGGATGTGCAGCTCATAGCTCTGGGCCTGCTGATCCGTCACTTCGATGCCCTTGCCTGCGATACTGTCCGGAACCAGTGTCAGACCCTCCTGCAGCGCGTCTGTTACGATCACATCTCTGGCTTCCGCGTCTGCCGCGGTCTGCTTCACCGTAACGGTATAGGTGACGGTATCCCCCGCGTTGTATACCTCCCTGTCGCTGGTCTTCACCACGGCAAGCTGCGGCATCTTCTCATACACCACCCGGATGTGATGGTTCTTTTTGATGGCGCTGAAGGTATAGTCCTGTGGATGCTCCTCTGTACTGACCGCTTCTCCGTCCACTGTGATGGAGCCGAACTGGCAGCCCGGGTCCGGCGCGTAGCTTATATTCCTGTCCTCCCCCTGGGGGATCTTCTTCTGATGCTCCGTGATGGTTCCGTTGATGACTTCCGTTGTGATCTCATGGAAAGGCTCCAGCGCCCATTTCCCCCGGATGACGATGTCACTGGTCACTTTGATGGTGCCGGTCCTGTCCCATCCCAGGAAGGTCCAGGTCCCCTCCTCATCGGTAACGGTATCCCCGGGCGCATAGCTGGTGTCCACAGCATAGTCGCTGCCGGAGGGGATCTCCGTCTGACCCGCCGGCACCTTCCTGTCCGGATGGTCGCCATCCCACTCATAGGTCACGGTATACTTGTCATCGTACTGCCAGGCGCCCCGGATGACAGTGTCCTCATTGACGGTGATGGTACCGGACTTGTCCCAGCCCTGAAATGTCCAGGTTTTGCCGTCCTCCTCCACCGTATCCCCCGGCTTATAGGAGGTATCCACATCATAGGAAGATCCGATCTCCATCTCCGCGCCGGCGGGAACCTGTCTGTTCGGGTGCGCGCCGTTCCATTCGTATGACACCTTCACGGTATCCGTCACGATCTCCGAGTATGGCTGGAATTTTGTCCCGATGCCGCGCCCCGCAGGCGCGCCGTCTTCACCGACACTGGCATGATTCACCGTGGAAGAACCATACCAGATGAAGCTGAACTCCTGGGGCGCGACGCCTGCCGCGAATCCGCTGACCAGGGTGTTGGTGCTGTCTTCCACGGTCCCCCGGATCTTCTGGCATCCATCCACCGTATCGATCCGTTCCAGCGTCCCCGCGGTCAGCCAGATGGGACTCAGGAATCCGGAGAGAAGGCCCACGCCTTCAGAGTACTTTCCCGCATATTTCTGGGCATCGGATTTCTCCCCCGCGATGCTGTAATCCTGCTGATCCAGATCCACCACGCCAAACAGCATGGTGGGATACTTCTGCGCATCGATGGGTGTATCCGTTCCATGCTCCAGCACCCGGAAAGTCATCTTCACGGATGTGGTGGTGGACACCTCCACGGCGTCCGTATTGAGAAAGCCCTTTCGCGGCGGGCAGTCCACGATGTTCGTTCCCAGGTTGTTTCCGGCCAGCAGAACATACATGTCACGATCCGCGTTCTTGACGGATTCCGGCTGGGCCCCCACGTTATAGACCCAGTCCGACAGCACCAGCTGCAGATCCGCCGTTCTGTTGTCCGTCAGCCTGGCGATATTGTTCCATCGGAAGGTAAACTCCCCCGGAATACTGTTGGGCTTCAGCTTGGCGTCCGCCGTCTTCGTCCGGTTGGCAGTTCCCCAGTTCAGCGGGCCCTTGTAGTAAAGCGCCTTGGCAAAAGTGTACACCGGCGGCGTATGTCCGGTGGCGGCGTGGACCCACTGATCCGTCAGCTGGACCTTCGGATTGGTGGATGTGAAGCTGTCCGCGTCCTTCAGGTCAAAGCGCTGCAAAGACACATAATTGGTCGGCAGGTCTTTCTCATCCGCCGTGGTGGCCAGCCCGGTCTGGGCCATGGACACGGCCGGCAGACTCATGTACGCCCCCGCGATCATGACACTGACCATGAGTACCAGGAGCAGAATCCCCGGCCTCATCTTTTCTGATTCGTTTCTCAACATTCTAATACCCCTCCTTCTGTTTTCACTCTGATGGTCATTCCTTTTAATTACATCGTTTCCTTATTTTGGGTTTTCATTATACAATGGATTCGCCCTCAAATCAATAGAGAAAAGGTATTTTTTGTTATTTTATGGAATTCTTTGGTTGCCCCCCAGGTCCGCCCAATAAAAAACGCCTGACAGATCTCTCACGACCTGTCAGGCGGGCTTTCGCCTGTTGCTGCGTTACTTTACAGTCTCAACAACGATCATATTCGTGTTTCCGGATTCATTCAAAGGCAGGCCGGCGCTGACCACAACGCGGTCGCCGGGAGAAAGGAATCCCAGACGCCGGGCGCCTTCCACCGCTTCCCGGGAAAGCTCATCCCATTCATAGGTCACTTCCGTCATCACAGGAATGACGCCGCGGATCAGGGCCATTTCTCTGGCCGCCTGCTTTGATGGGGTGGCCGCGATGATGGGCTGGTCCGGATGGAACCGCGCCATCATCCGGGCAGTATAGCCGGACTGGGTGACGGCCAGCAGCGCTTTCGCGCCGATGTCATTCGCCGCCTGGCAGGCAGCGTGCCCGATGGCCGTGGACAGGTCCGCGTGTCCGTCCCGGATGGTCTCGGAATAGAATTCTTCCGTGACCCGCCGCCCGGCGAAGCTGTGCAGATCCCGTTCCGCCTGTTCCAGGATCCTGGTCATTACCTTGACCGACTGCACCGGATACTGGCCGCTGGCGCTCTCACCGGAGAGCATCACCGCGGAGGTCCCGTCGAACACAGCGTTGGCCACGTCTGTGATCTCCGCCCGGGTGGGCATGGGCTCACTGATCATGGACTCCAGCATCTGCGTTGCCGTGATGACGGGCTTGCCGACCCGGTTGCACTGGTCGATGAACTCCTTCTGGATCCCCGGCAGGGTGGCGTAATCCACTTCCACACCCATATCACCGCGGGCGATCATGATCCCGTCGGACGCGGCCAGGATCTCCTGAAAGTTTCTGATCCCTTCCGGATTCTCGATCTTTGAGATGATCCGGATGTGCGCTCCCCCGTTCTGATCCAGGAAGGTTCGGATGTCCTGCACATCTTCCACCGACCGGGTAAAGGATGCGGCGATGAAATCCACGTCCTGTTCAATGCCGAACAGCAGATCTTCTTTATCCCGTTCAGAGAGAAAGGGCATATCCAGATGGATGTCCGGGACGTTCACGCCTTTTTTCGTGCTGACCCAGCCGGCATCCCGCACTTCGCAGACAATGTCTCCGTCGCGCACTTCCTTCACCTTCATCCGGATCTTCCCGTCGTCCACCAGGATCCTGGTGCCTTCAGTGACCTGACCGGCCAGCTGCGGATAGGAAATGGAGACCCCCTCCGCTGTGCCGGGCAAAGGTTCCGCAGCCTTTTGGCCAGCCTTTGCATCCCCGGCGCACCGCAGGACAAACTCCTGGCCCTTCTCCAGATGCGCCCGGCCTTCTGCAAAAGTGCCCAGCCGGATCTCCGGTCCCTTGGTGTCCAGCAGGATCGCCGGAGGCAGGCCCAGTTCCTTCGCTGCCTGGCGGAAGGAGTTCATTTTTTCCAGATGCTCCTCATGGGATCCGTGGGAACAGTTCAGTCTCGCCACGTTCATCCCCGCCGCCAGCATGTCCTTTATGATCTGCGGGTCCGTACTTGCCGGCCCCAGCGTGCATACGATCTTCGTTGCTTTCAATATAACACCCCTTCCAAAAGCTGGCCTGTCCTAGCAGAGGGTCCCCATGTGCTTCATGGTCCGGATCAGCTGGTTCACATAGCTCATCTCGTTGTCATACCATGCAACGATACGGACTTCATAGATGTGGGTTCCGCACTTCTCTGCCAGTGTCTGTGTCGCGTCAAAGAGAGATCCGTAGGGGATGCCGATGATATCGCTGGAAACCAGTTCTTCTTCGGTGTAGCCGAAGGACTCACTCTGGGCTGCCTTCATGGCTTCATTGATGCCTTCCACAGATACGGAATCCGTCTCATCCTTCAGTGTAGCATCCAGGATGGTAATGGAGCCTGTGGGTACCGGGACTCTCTGGGCGGATCCGATCAGCTTGCCGTCCAGTTCCGGAATGACCAGACCGATGGCCTTGGCAGCGCCGGTGGAATTCGGTACGATGTTGATGGCACCGGCTCTCGCCCGGCGCAGGTCACCCTTGCGGTGGGGTCCGTCCAGAAGCATCTGGTCGCCGGTATATGCGTGGATAGTCGTCATGAATCCGGTTCTCAAATCCCTGTACTGGGACAGGACCTTTGCCATGGGAGCCAGGCAGTTGGTGGTGCAGGAGGCGCCGGAAACGATCTTGTCGTCCTTTGTCAGTGTTTCGTGGTTGACACCGTAAACGATGGTCTTCAGGTCATTGCCTGCAGGCGCGGAAATCAGGACTTTCTTTGCGCCGGCATCGATGTGGGCCTGGGATTTTTCTGTGGATGTGTAGAATCCTGTGCACTCCAGAACGATATCTACATCATATTCGCCCCAGGGCAGCTTGGATGCGTCCGCCTCGCTGAAGATGGGGATCTTCCTGCCATCCACTGTGATGGATGTATCATCATGGGTGATCTCATGAGCGTCGCAGTATCTTCCCTGCACGCTGTCATACTTCAGAAGATGCGCCAGCATGCCCGGGTTTGTCAGGTCGTTGATGGCGACGATATCACAACCTTCGTCCTCAAATACCTTTCTGAATGCCAGACGTCCGATCCGACCAAATCCGTTGATAGCAATTTTCGTTGTCATGTTTTTACCTCCTGTATCACGATTGATTTTCGTTGTTCGAAATTTGTTGTACTGTTTTACTGCGGGCTTATTTCCCGGCTTCGATGATCTCCGCCTGCGAGCGATACTGTTCGTCCGGCACCTGATCCGTGATGATGGTTCCGGCCGAAAGCTCCGCGAAGGTGACCGCCGCCACCCGTCCGAACTTGCTGCTGTCCGCCAGGATGTGCACCTGACCGGACCGCCGGATGGCTTCCGTCTTGACCATGGACTCATCGATATCCGCTGTGGTGAATCCGGACTCCTCATCGATCCCGTCGGTACCGATAAAGCACTTGCTGAAATGGTATTTCTGCAGGCTTCCGACAGCTTCATAACCGATCACCGCCTCGGTGGACGCTTTCACTCTGCCGGACAGCAGATAGGTCTTCAGCCCTTTCTCTGCCAGCCGGATGGCATGCCGCACACCGTTGGTCACGTAGGCCGCGCCGGTGCAGGTGATCTGGTCGATCATGCTGCCCGTGGTGGATCCCGCGTCGATATAGATCAGTTCCCCGTCTTCGATCAGTGACGCTGCATAGGCTGCCACCTCTGATTTCTCATCCACCCGAATGGTCTCTTTCTCGTGGATGTTCGGCCGGGGCGCGCTGATCTGTCGCCGGCTGCTCTCCCGGGGATCCTCCGCTTCCGCGCCCTGTGCCCCGGCGCTCCGGGTTCCCGTTTCCATGGGGATCGCTCCGCCGAACACCTTCCGGACCCGGCCAGCTTTTGCAAGATCCGCGATATCCCGGCGGATCGTAGACTCACTGACGCCCATTTCACCGGCCAGTTCCGCGACCCGCACAGAAGATTGGTTCTGCAGCTTATTCAGGATGTTTTCAAATCTCTCGTATTGCAGCATTGCGCCCCTATCCTTTTCAAAGTCACGCATTCTTCGCGCGATTTTTCTCATTTCATCATCATATTATCAGCATATTTGAGCATTGTCAATCATTTTTGCTCAATTTTGCTCTGTTTTTGTTGTTTTATACGTGATTCTGACTGACTTTACTGTATTTTTGCTTCGAATCCCCCGGGCCGGCATCGAAAAGAGAGTATAAAAAAAGAGGCCTGCCGCGCAGATCTGCTTTTGTCTGCGGCGGCAGCCTCTTCTTTTTTGAGTTCGTGAATGGTCCGTCTGTTACAGCACGCCTTTGATCAGGCGGTACAGTTCCAGTCCCATCTTCTGGCCGTGTTCCTTGATGATCCCGCGGTAGATCAGCTGCTTATAGCCATCCTTATCGATATTCTTCGATACGAATGACGCCGTGGAGTTGATCACGTCGCCGGCGATGCCTGCTTTGCTGAGGATCTTCTGGATCTCCGTGTTGACCTCGTTGCGGCGCGAAGACACCTTCGATTTCTCGTCGGCAGATGTCGGAGCGGGTTCGGCTTTTGCTTTGTCCTCAGCCTTCGCCTTGCTCTCTGTTTTCACCTTGTCTTCTGTCTTTGCCTTGTCCTCTGCGTCAGCCTTTGCTTTTTCTTCCGCTTCAGCCTTGGCCTTGTTCTCCGCAGCATTCAGAGATGCAACGGCTTCCCTGGCCAGCGCGAATCCATCCAGTTCCCGGATGGGTTCTTCCTTCTGGCTGACGGGAGCGCTTTTGCCGGAGTTCTCCTGTTCAGCGGGCCTTACAGCGGCAGCTGCGTTGCTGTCAGCTTCAGCCGCGGCCGTCTCCTCGCGCTTGGGTTCCGACTTCTGGCCAGCCTTTGCAGAAGACTTGCTTCTGGAGCCGGACTTGCCGGAGGATCTGTCGTGATCCTTGGCATCGGACTTCCCTGCGGGTTTTCTGCCGCCCCGGCCGCCGGATCTGCTGCCGGACCGAGAGTTCTTCTTCGTGGATGCCGGTTCCTCATCGATCAGCTCACTGTCCTCCCGCAGGCTGGTGCACAGGTAGATGTGCCGGTCGCTCCAGAAATCCTGGATGTTCCGATAGCCCTTATCCTTGCTGACGATGTAGTACTCCGTATCCACGCTTTCGGTGCCGATGAGGAACCCGACATAAGAGGCAAGCTGGATATCCAGCGCCTGCTTGCCGTGATGGACCTCAATGACAGCCAGTTCCGCCTCCGAAGAGCGGAGCAGGTTGAATACGCCCAGATCGATCTTGCTGGAATTCTTCGTGTAGAAGAGGACGACCCTGCTGTCCGGCGTGATCTCATCCATGCCTTCCAGTCCGGCCGCATTCACGTTCTCATAATCGATCAGATAATACTTCATGTTTTTCTTTACCTTCTTAATATGAGTTGGCTTGAACCGGCCGCATCCCCACGGGTCGGGCCGGGCGGTCTGCAGAAGGCGGGAGGAAACTCACAGACCATATAAAATGATATCGGTTTTTTTCGAGGAAGTCAATAGGACCCGGGAAAACGGATTCTCCTTCTGCCGGGGAAAACAGATGGTCCAGAGTCCGGCAGCAGGTTCCCCGGCGGTTTGTGTCCTTCGTGGACCGCCGTCAGGTATGCTGTCGTTGCCGTTCCGCATTTTCCCGGCATCATCACACATCCTCATACCGACACCCCGGGATGCTGGTATCGAAGACGCAGATGCTGCGGTAATCGCAGTAGGTGCAGGCAGTGAACTGATTTCCATCCCGGTCTTTTTTTGTCTGCCGTTTGGGCCGGGCTGTGATGTCGCCGCGGTACAGTTCACTGCAGATGCGCCGGATCTGCTGATTCGTCGCCTCCAGCAGCTGCTCGAATTCCTCACGGCTCAGCAATTTGCTGCCGCTCGCGGAAGCAAACACGCCTTTGCCGGGATCGTACTTCACCGGAATGACATCGGATTCTTCCTTCTTCTCTCCCGTCATTTTTTCATCCATGGCCAGAATGATTCCCGCATCGTCCACGGTAATGCCCTGCATCCGGTAGTCTTTTTTCATCAGCCGTTCCAGTCCCGCCGCGTCTTCCGCCGCCGGCACGGACTTCTTGTCCTTGTCCCCGTCGATCATGAAATCGCTGATCCTGAAATAGAAGACGCCGGCCGGCACGAGTCCGGATTCCCCGCTCTTCTGCGCCAGCGCCGCGTCCATATAGATCATCATCTGAAGTTTCAGACCCGACGCGAAATCTTCCGGGGCAATGGCCACGTTGCCGGTCTTATAGTCTACGATCCTGACAGCCTCCTCACCATCAGGCGTCCCGATAACATCCATTCGGTCGATGATGCCCCGGATCCGAACCAGGCGCTCCCCCACAGGCACATCAATGGCCGGCAGCCAGATCCGTCCATCCCCAGCGACCGCGCCGCCATCCCGGCCTTCTGTCCGCCTGTCACCGGCATATCCGCTGCCAAAGGGCTCCTCAAAATACATCTGCCGGATGGCTCCGCTGCGCACCTGTCCCGTCAGCGCCCAGGCGATGTCTCCGCAGATCTCCCGGATCCGCTCCATCCGGAAACGGCTGGCGGCATCGGATTCGAACAGGCCTTCCCGGTAGCCCGCTGCGCTGCCCTGCAGGATCCTGGCCACCGTTTCCCGGCACTCCTCCTCCGTCAGGGAATCCCAGCGGCCCTTCGCCTGCATTTCCTTGGAAAACTCCATCAGGCACTGGTGATAGACATCGCCGATCTCCCGGCCGCCCACCTCGAAGGATCTCTCCTCCCGCGCCCGCAGGCCGTAGGATACGAAATGCGAGAAGGGGCACCCGCTGAACTTCTCCAGGCGGGATGCGCTCACTTCCAGCGCTGTCCGGTCTCCCCGGTAGAGGGCGTCAGCGAAAGCTTCCCCCAATGCTTCCCGGTGATTATCAAACCGGCTTCCCCGGTCCAGGCGGCTGATCTCTTCCGGATCGTTCTCCCGGTACCAGTCCAGGACAGCCTGCCAGAAAGGATCCCGGCGAGCGGCCTTTTCCCGCATGGCATCCGCCAGATACGGCACGGTGGCCTTCCGGGAAGCGATCCGGTCCAGAGGCGCCCTTTCCCCCAGGTCCCCGGAAACCTCCGCCTGCCAGTCCTGCAGCACACGGAACAATTCTGACGGCCGGAGCATGGCGCCCTCTCCGTCGCTCTGGCTGAAGCTCACATAGAGCTGATCCTCCGGCAGGGAAAACATCCGGTAGATGGCCAGCTGCTCTTCCATCTGGGTGATCCGCTCCCGGCCGGCAAAATCCAGCTGCATCCGTTCCAGCTGTTCTTTTTCACGCCGGGACAGCAGCCCCTCATCGCTCATGTCCATGGGCAGCAGGCCCGCGTTGGCGCCCACCACCACCAGGGCCCGGATGTTCCCCGGCCTGGACCGCTGCAGGGTCCCGATGATGACGCTGTCACGGCTGACCGGTACCAGACCGATCTCCAGGCTTTCCAGACCCGCCATGATCATCTCCCGCAGAAGGCCGTTGGAGATCTTCTCCTCCCCGATGACCTGAATGATCTGCTCAAAAATGCCGCAGATGGCATTCCAGATCTGGGCCGTTTCCGCCGCGCCCTCTGAGAGTCCCATCTCCTGCTGCCGTTCCACCAGCGCGCCGATGCGTTCCGTGATCCCGAAGTCCTCCTGCAGGAAGGCCGCCAGTCCGCGGACCTTTTCCTTCGCGGTGTTGCGGCGGCCTATGGAATCCTTTGCCCGGTCGCACACCGACACCAGAAACGACCGCATCTCCTCCAGTCTGGCCATCTCTTCATCGGTATAATCTCCCGTGTTGCGGTCGAAGGGCTTCTGCCACCGGCTGCCCCGGATCCGGAAGGTCTTCACGTAATTTTCCAGCATGGCCTCGTCATCATCGCTGAATCCCGGCAGTCCGGATTTGATCATACCGATGATGCCGTCCTCCGACCAGCCCGCCGCCAGCACGTCAAGAAAGGACAGCAGGAAACTGACCACCGGCTGGTGGAGCACTTTTCGTTTTCTGTCTGCAAAGGCTGGTATGTCCCAGCGATCGAAGGTCCGCAGGAGCAGCCTGCCCCGCACGTCCATGTCATTGCAAAGCACCGCGATCTCGCTGTAGCGATAGCCTTCGTCCCGGACCAGTCCCTGGATAAAGGCGGCGGCGCTCTCCGCCTCCGTGTAGATGCTGCTGGCGCGGACCAGGGTGATGGGCCGCGGGGATCCTTCTGCGGAGACCTTCCGGGTCCACAGATTCCTGCGGGGGTATCCGGCGATGGGCTGCAGGCTGGTTTCATGCCCGTTTTCCCGGGCTTTTTCGGTGAGTTTTCGGATCATCAGGTCCGTCAGGCGGAACAGGCCTAAGCCGCCGCCCTGGGTCAGGGCCCGGGCCCGGGCCGGTGCGGAGCTTCCGTCCTCATAGGTCAGGACCACGGAAACACTCCCCGCGGTCTGCAGCAGCCGCCCGATGACCTCCAGATTCTTTGGCGTGAATGTATCGAAGCCGTAGATCCAGATCTCGGCGCCGCGTACCAGAGAAGACCGGCCGATCCGGTCCGCATAATATGAAATGTAATCCTCCGCGTCCTGATAGACACCGGAGATGGTCTCTTCATAGCTGCGGTAGATCCGCAGCACATCCTCCAGCTTCAGGACCAGATAATTGCCGGTACCCCGGGACTTCAGCTGCTCCAGCACCTCTTCCAGCGCCTCCGGCGTGACATTGTACCGCTTCATCTCCGAGATCATGCTGTTCATCTGATCCGCGAAGGCATTCCTGCCCTTCTGTCCGCGGTAGACGGTCAGCTCTTCGTCCAGCCGTTCGATCAGCACCGTCAGCAGCATGTGCCTGCCGTACTTGTCGATGATGCTGGGATCATGACCTTCCGTTTCCCTGACCACCCGGCGGCCCAGGGACGAGAAATCTGCCACGCAGAGATCCATCAGGGCGCCGCCGCCCAGCCGACGCAGGGCCTCCTGCTCTGTCTGCAGCGAGGACTGGTCCGGCACCAGCAGGATGGTTTTTCTGCGCGGATCGATCTGATCGAATATGAATTTCTCCCGGTCGGTGCCTGCATCACCGTAGTAGATCTTCAGCATACTGTGTTCCTTTTCTCATTCCACCGGCGTTTGCTACATTGTTATTATATAACAAAAGGGTCGCTGCGAAGCGACCCTTTTTGTCTGCGTTCTCTGAGTCGGGCAATACTGTCCGTCTGTCTGACGGGAGCCATCGTTCTGCCCGGCGGAAGTCATCGGTCTTCCCTGAAGTATGGAAGTCCCAGACTTTCCGGCGGCTGATTCTCCCGCTTGTTGCGCATGCCGGTGAAGATCAGCACGATGATGGTCACCAGATACGGGAGCATCTTGTAGAGCTCCTTGACCGCCATGTCTCCGCCGGTGGGGATGAACAGGTACAGGATGTACAGCCCGCCGAACAGGAAGGAGGCAAACACCGCGATGTTGGGTCTCCACAATGTGAAGATGACCAGGGCGATGGCCAGCCATCCTCTGTCACCGAAGGCGTCGTTGGACCAGACGCCGCTGGCATAGTCCATGACGTAGTAGAGGCCGCCCAGACCCGCCACCATGCAGCCGATGCATGTGGCCAGATACTTGTACTTGGTGATATTGATGCCGGCCGCGTCCGCTGTGGCCGGATTCTCACCCACCGCCCGCAGCTGCAGGCCCACGCGGGTGCGCTTCAGGATATAAGCTGTCACAAAGGCGATGATCACAGCCACGTAAGCAAGGAATCCATAGGACAGGAACATCTTGCTGAAGGCCCCTGAGCCGCCGAAGGGCAGCCCCTTGCTGAAGTATTTGCTGGTGGCCGACAAGGCGATGGACGGAACGTCACTTCCCGTCAGCTTGATCAGGGATCCGCCGAAGAAGTTGCCGACGCCTACGCCGAAGGTGGTCATGGCCAGACCGACGACGTTCTGGTTGACCCGCAGGGTGATGGTCAGCAGGCTGAAGAGCAATCCCATCAGCAGCGACCCGATCAGGCAGGCCAGCAGGGGTATGAGCACCGCCAGGAAGCCGTTCACATTGCCGCCTGCGCTCTGTTCATAGAGGAAGGCGCCGATGACGCCGCAGATGCCGCCAACGTACATGACGCCGGGAATTCCCAGGTTCAGGCTTCCGGATTTCTCGGAAATGGTCTCTCCGGTACATCCGAACAGCAGCGGGATCCCCTGCATGATCGCTCTCGGAATAAAGGATACGATATCAAACATCAGTTGCTTCCCCCTTTCTTCCTGGCTCCGCCGCGCAGGTGGATCTTATAGTTGATGAAGAATTCACTGCCGATGATAAAGAACAGGATGATTCCCGTGAGGATATCGCCAAAGGACTGGTTGAGTCCGTAGATGGTCGAGATCTCGCCGGCGCCGCGGGACAGCACGCACAAAAGCAGGCTGACCAGCACCATGGCCAGGGGGTTGAACTGAGCCAGCCATGCCACCAGAACGCCAAGGAATCCTCTTCCTCCGGCCAGGGTGGTGGTGATGGTGTGGTCCGTTCCGGCCACCATCAGGAAGCCGCAGAGGCCGCAGATACCGCCGGAGACCAGCAGGGTCCGGATGATGACCCGGTCCACCTTGATGCCGACATAGCGGGCGGTCCGCTGGCTCTCACCTACAACGGAGATCTCATATCCATGCTTGCTGTACTTCAGGTAGACGAACATGAGGATCGTTACCAGCGCAACGATCAGGATGTTCAGCAGGTACTGGTAGCTTCCCAGTGAAGGCAGCCATCCTGCATTGGTGGACTGGTTGATGATGCCCACCTTGCCGGAGCCCTTGGGGGACTCCCAGATAATGATATAATACGCCACCAGCTGGATGGCCACGTAGTTCATCATCAGCGTGAAAAGCGTTTCATTTGTATTCCACTTTGCCTTGAAGAAGGCCGGGATGCCTGCCCAGATGGCGCCGACGACTACGGATGCCACCACCATGAGCAGGATCAGCAGTCCGCTCGGGATCTTGTCGCCCAGATAGATCATGCAGGCGGCGGATATCAGGGTACCGATCAGCACCTGACCCTCTCCGCCCAGGTTCCAGAACTTCATCCGGAAGGCAGGCGCCATGGCCACCGCGATACAGAGCAGCACAGCTGTTTCCTTGCCCAGCACCCAGATCTTACGTTCGGTGCCGAAGGCGCCCTCCAGCATGGTGCCGTAGACGCTCATGGGATCCAGTCCGGTGGCTGCCGTGGTAATGACCGCGCAGACGATCAGCGCCGCCACGATGGAAATCAGCCGGATCAGCCAGGACTGCTGCCAGGGCATGGCCTTTCTCTTCGTGATATGGAGCAGGGGCTCTCTGTTTGCCTTACTCATCGGACGCACCTCCTCCCAGTCTTGTCATCATCATTCCTACCTGATTCTTGTCGGCGGAAGCCCCGTCGACGATGCCGCTGACCCTGCCGCTGCAGAGCACCAGGATCCGGTCGCACAGTTCCAGCAGCACATCCAGGTCCTCGCCGACGTAGACCACGGCGACCCCTTCTTTTTTCTGCTGGTTCAGAAGTTCATAGATCGTATAGGAGGAGTTGATGTCCAGACCCCGGACCGCGTAGGCGGACAGGAGAACTGTGGGTGAGGCGGCGATCTCCCGTCCCACCAGCACCTTCTGGACGTTGCCGCCGGACAGGCGGCGCACCGGGGTGGATACTCCCGGCGTATTGACTTCCAGTTCCTCGACGACTTTTTCCGCCAGTTTTCTCGGCGTTTTGCGGTCGGTGAAAATACCCTTTCCGCTGCGGAACGAACGGAGCATCATGTTGTCCGTCAGGTCCATGCTTCCCACCAGGCCCATGCCCAGTCTGTCCTCCGGGACGAAGGACAGGGATACGCCCATGTCCGCGATCTTCAGCGGGTCCTTGCCCACAAGGTTCTCTTCCGTTCCGTCATCATTGATGTATCTGATGCTGCCGCTCTGCACCGGCTGCAGTCCGGCGATGGCTTCCAGCAGTTCCTTCTGGCCGCATCCGGAAATTCCCGCGATGCCAAGGATCTCGCCAGCCTTTGCGGTAAATGTCACATCGTCCAGCTTCAGCACATTGTCCGAGCT
This sequence comes from uncultured Bacillota bacterium, assembly GCA_946541435.1. Lineage (GTDB taxonomy): Bacteria > Bacillota > Clostridia > Peptostreptococcales > Anaerovoracaceae > Lentihominibacter. Next base: position 6,592 of record CAMNJK010000005.1, on the reverse strand, counting down.
GCGGACGGTCAGGTTCTCCACCCGGATCCGCGGTCTGGGGTCCACGGGGGCCGGCCGGTCGATGTTCAGGGCCACCTCGCGGCCCACCATCATGTTGGTCATTTCCTGGGCGTTGGTCTCGCTGGTCTTCATCTCGCCGATATAGCGGCCCTTGCGCAGGACCACCACCCGGTCGGAGATCGCTTCCACCTCGTGGAGCTTATGGGTGATGATGACCACGGTCTTGCCGTCCTTCTTCATATTGCGGAGAACAGCGAACAGCTTGTCTGTCTCCTGGGGGGTCAGCACCGCCGTGGGCTCGTCCAGGATCAGGATGTCCGCGCCCCGGTAGAGGACCTTGACGATCTCCACGGTCTGCTTCTGGGAGACCGACATGTTGTAGATCTTCTGTTTGGGATCCACGTCAAAGCCATAGGTGTCGCAGATCTTCCGGATCCGCTCACCCGCCCGGGTCAGATCCAGCCGGCCCTCCTCCTTGAGGCCCAGCACGATGTTCTCCGCGGCGGTGAACACGTCCACCAGCTTGAAGTGCTGATGGATCATGCCGATCCCGTGATCAAAAGCCTCCCTGGGAGAGGCGATGGTCACCGGCTGTCCGTTGATGCTGATCTGTCCGCTGTCAGGAAAATAGATGCCCGACAGCATGTTCATCAGCGTGGTCTTGCCGCTGCCGTTCTCGCCCAGCAGCGACAGGATCTCTCCTTTGTAGATGTCCAGGCTGACATCATCGTTGGCGACGATGGTCCCGAACGTTTTGGTGATGTTCCGCATGGATACTGCGGGGGTATTGCTTCCCACTTTGTAATCCTTTCTGTGTAATTCCTGCAAGCACTGAGGGAACCTGCGGGACTGTCCGCTCCGAAAGTTCCCTCGGCGCTCGGCCGCGGAAAAAAAATCAGGAAAACCCCGGAATATCCCGAGGCTTTCCTGTATGACAGCAAATGTTTAGAATGCTTCGTCCAGACGCTTGATGCCGTCGATCGCCAGATCGAAATACGGCGCGGAACGATATTCGGATTCGTGGAAATATCCTTCGCTGACAACCTTCGTATCAGGTGTGTACTCAGCATCGGTATCCACATCAGCCATGTAGCTCTTCTTCAGCTTCTTGCCGTCCACGGTAAACTTGGATGTGTCGAATACGTGGATCTCGCCGGATTCCAGCTGCGCCTTGACTTCGTCGATCTTCTCCTGTGTGCCTTCAGCTGCAGCCTGATCGTTGACCTCTGTCAGCAGAACGGATCCTGTAGACAGGTCTCCGGTCCAGTCGGTGTCGATGGCTTCGCCGTTCTGAGCAGCAGTGATGGCATACTTGTAGTAGGGAGCCCAGTCGATTCTGGAAGAAACGATGAATGTGTTCGGGCATGCGTCCACGGTGCTGCCGTTGTAGGAAACGTTGGGGATACCCGCTGTCTCGCAGGCTGTCGGAGCGCCCATGGAGTCCGCGTGCTGGCTGATCAGGACGCAGCCGTCATCGATCAGCTTGTTGGCGCCTTCCTTCTCAGCAGTCTCATCATACCAGGAACCTGTGAAGGTTACGTCCATTGTTGCGGATTCGCACTGGGAACGAGCGCCCAGGAAGAAGGATGTGTAACCGGAGATAACCTCTGCATAGGTGAATGCGCCGACATAACCGATCTTCGCCTGGTCTGCCTTGATGTCGCCATTCTCGATCATCTCATTCAGTTTGAGGCCTGCAGCTACGCCTGCCAGATAACGTCCTTCATAGATGGAAGCGAATGCGTTGTGGTAGTTGTCCAGACCCTCTGTGTGAGCCTTGGTTCCTGTGGAGTGGCAGAACTGTACATCCGGGAAGTCCTTGGCTGCCTGGATCATGTAATCCTCGTGACCGAAGGAGTCCGCGAAGATGATGCCGCATCCGGCGTCAACCAGCTCTGCAGCTGCGTCATAGCATTCCTGTCCTTCCGGAATGTTTGTCTTGATCTGATACTCAATGCCCAGTTCTTCACATGCTGACTTTGCCGCGTTGATGAAGTTCAGGTCGTAGGTGGAGTTCTCATCGTGCAGGCAGATGAATCCGGCCATGATTGCGGAATCGTCAGCTGCTGCGGACTCTTCTTCTGCCGGCTGGGAACCGCCGCAGGAAGTCATGATCGCTGCGAATGAGAAGACCATCGCGAGACTCAGAACCAGTACTGCAAATTTTTTCATTAGACTTGTTCCTCCTGTGAAATGATAATGAGTGATGCGACTGAAAAACAAAAAAGCCACGGCCGATCCCTCAGTCAGCCGACGGCCGCAATCAAATTTTACATGACCGTCGGAATCAATGTCAAGCCGTGTGCCTTAAAAATACATTTTAATTATGGACTTATTTACCCTTCCAATGTATACTTTTCCTACAGAAGAAATATATTCCAACGGAGAAAGGAACCGGATTATGTTTTACACCATCGATATCGCAGGCATGAAGCGCGACCTCAAGCTGTTTCCCGTCACGGATGACCTGCAGATCGCGGCTTTTATCCTCTTCGGCGACGTGGAGATCACGGAGCACGCCGCGGCGAAGCTTCTGGAAAAAGCGCCGGAATTCGACCTGATCGTCACCGCCGAGGCCAAGAGCATCCCCCTGGCCTACGAGATGGCCCGGCAGGCCGGACAGAACGACTACATCATCGCCCGCAAGGGTGTCAAGGTCTACATGGAGGATGTGCTGTCTGTCAATGTCAACTCCATCACCACAGAGAACGTCCAGACCCTGCATCTGGGCAAAGACGAGGCGGACAGGATCAAAGGCAGGCGGATCCTTGTGCTGGATGATGTGATCAGCACCGGCGACTCCCTGCGGGCCATCGAGAATCTGGTCCTCAAGGCAGGCGGCGAGATCGTTGGCAGGATGGCCGTGCTGGCGGAGGGCGATGCCTTTGACAGGACAGACATCACTGTTCTCGGCAAACTGCCCCTGTTCGACGGCGAGGGGAATGTGAAATAGCGGATCCGGCTGATGCTTGATGCATTCAAAAAGGAGTCATTGCAGATCTTTGCAATGACCCCTTTTTTTCATTTCAGATATTCATCCGCAGTTTCGTTGCTGACGCCCCCGCCAGCCTTTGCATGAGTTTAGAGCTCGGGGCCCTTGAACTTCAGTTTCTTCTGCTTGATGAACTTGCCGTCGCCGGACTGGCCAACATAGTCCTTGCCGTCGAAGACCAGCTTGCCGCGGACATAGGTCGCTGCCGGATAGCCCTTGAATTCAGCGCTTTCCCAAACGGTGTGGTCCAGAGCGCCGTGCTGGTTCTCAGCATTCTTGACGACGAACTTCTTCTTGGGGTCGTAAACGACGATATCAGCGTCGAGGCCGACTTCGATCGCGCCCTTGCAGTAGTCGATACCGAACAGCTTGGCCGGGTTGGTCGCGGAGATCTCAACTGCCTTGTTGAAGCTGATTCTGCCCTTGTTTGCCTCGGACAGGATGTAAGGATACATGTTCTCAATGCCTGCGCATCCATTCGGGATGGTCGTGAAGTTGCCCGGGGTTCCGTCCTTCTTGGTGATACCCCAGTCCTTCTCGGACTGCAGGAACGGGCAGTGGTCGGTAGCCAGTGTGGATACTGCGCCGGTCTTGATGCCGTTCCACAGAGCATCCTGGGATTCCTTGCCCTTCATCGGCGGCGAGCATACGAAGTCGCGCGCTCTCAGACCCAGCTTCGGAATGCCGTTCTTGTAAACTTCCTTGGTGAAGTACAGGTACTGCGGGCAGGTCTCCGCGAAGATCGGGAAGCCTTCTGCTCTTGCTGCAGCGACTGCCTCAACGCCCTGCTTGTTGTCCAGGTGTACGATGTACAGCGGCGCGCCTGCCATCTTGGCCAGGTTGATGGCTCTGACATCAGCTTCGCCCGCGACTGCTTCGTTCTTGGACATGTAGTGCCACCATGCTTCGGTCTTGCCCTCTGCCAGGTACTGCTTGATCAGAGCATTGTTGACTTCTCTGTTCTCAGCGTGTACGCCGACCAGCGCGCCGATCTTGGCTGCGTGCTGCAGTGTTTCGAAGAACTGACCATCGTCTACGCCGAAATCATAGACCATGAAGACCTTGAATGTAGCGACGCCCATCTTCATGCACTCGTCCATGGACGCGATCATTTCCGGTGTGGTGACATCGCCGACGCCGATGTGATAGGAGTAGTCGCAAGCCGGACCGTCTTCCTTGCACAGAGCGTCTCTTCTCTTCAGAGCCGCATCCATGGTTTCGCCGACGCCCTGCAGAACGAAGTCAAATACTGTGGTCGTTCCGCCGCAGGCAGCTGCTCTTGTTCCTGTGAAATAGTCGTCTGTAGCGATGGTACCGCCAAACGGCATTGCCAGATGTGTATGTCCATCGATGGCGCCCGGCAGGATCATCTTGCCCTTGGCGTCGATGACTTCTGTCTTCTTCTCCGGTTTCAGATTAGCGCCGATTGCGCTGATCTTGCCGTTCGTAACTGCTACGTCCGCCTTGAAAGTTGATTTCGCTGTGACGACGGTACCGCCCTTGAATAACAAATCCATAACATTGCCTCCTTTTTTTAAATCAACAGGAGCCCTGTGACTCCAAGGCTCCTGTCTGGTATATAAAGTTGCTTATCGACTTTATACGAATGTCTGAGCCTTATGTATTAAGCTCTGGTCAGTTTCTGCAGTTTAGCCTCTCTTGGTGAATGCTTCGTGGTCTTCCTCAGTTACGAAGGAGTTGCCGGCCATACCTGTCTTCATCAGGATGACATAGACAACGAATCCAACGACGAAGGACCATACATAGTTGATGGAGTTGACGAATGTGAAGAATCCGCCGGAAGCGCCGAAGTAGGTCAGCAGCGGGAAGATGAATGCCAGGACCCAAGCAATAACTGCTGCCCAGTTCCAGCCGCCGGAATACCAGTATCTGCCTTCCTTGCCCTGGAAGAGGCTCATGATGTCGATTCTCTTCTGCTTTACTACGAAGTAGTCAGCAATGAAGATAGCCGCGATCGGAGCCAGGACTGTGCCGTAAGCGTTCATCCATGTGAAGTATGCAGCACCGGAACCATAGATCCACCATGCCTGCAGGATGAAGAACGCGAACAGTACGGTTACGATAACGCCCATTTTGTAGGTGATCTTCTTCGGGTTGATGTTGGAAATTCCGTTTGCCGGAGCAACTACGTTAGCAGCAACGCAGGTGGTGATTGTAGCAGCTACAGTACCGATAGCGGAGATCAGTACGACGATCGGGTTGCTGATGTGATACAGAACGCCGGTCGGGTCAAACATAGCTTCGCCGAATGCCATCTTGGTCGCCTGAGCATAGTAAGCGCCAACGAACGCGCAGAATGCCATCGGAAGCGGCATACCGAGCAGCTGGCCCATGAACTGGTCTTTCTGAGATCTCGCATAACGGGAGAAGTCAGGAATATTCAGAGCCATGGTAGCCCAGAACGCGATGTTGCCCATGAGGCCTGACAGGTAGATCAGTGTGAATCCGCCGGAAGCTTCGATCAGAGCCTCATCGTTGCCCTGCTTCATGACATCCCAGAAGCCTACGCCATCCGGAACGATGGATGCGGACCAGATCAGCAGCGCGATCATGATGATGATGAGCAGCGGACCGCCGATGTCCTGTACGATCTTGATTCTGTCCATGCCGTTGTAAGCAACCCATGCGATGAACAGCATGAAGATGATGTAACCAATAAACTGACCAACCTGTGCCGGCTGCATGCCGCCCCAGGAAGGAAGGCTCATCATCCATTCCGGATCTGCGAACTTCTTAGCAAATACACCGATGATAGCGCCAACAGCACCGCCGCCGACCCACGCCTGTACAGAACACCATCCGCAGGCGGTGAGCGCTCTCAGCAGAGCTGGGATCTGAGCACCGATCGAGCCGAAAGTCAGTCTCGCAAACAGCGGGAAGGGGATACCGTACTTGGTACCAATCTGAGAGTTCAGCTGAATCGGGATCAGGATGATCAAGTTACCAAGCGCTACGTTGATAACCGCCAGCCACGGGGATACGCCCATGCCGATCAGTCCTGATGAAAGTGACAGGGAAGGAATACAGATTGACATTCCGACCCACAGCATCGTGATGTTGTACGTGGTCCACTTACGTTCAGCAACCGTAGAGGGTTTCAGGTCTTCGTTGTAGTAGGGCGAAGACACAAGTTCCGCTCTGGCTTCTTCCGTAAGTTCGAACAGACCATTCTGTTCAACTTGTGAATACTTAGCCATAAAACACCTCCATTTTCAGAATAGATATATAATAACAAATAAATTATACACTAAATTTTCTGAAATGTAACCGGTTTTTTCGAATTTTTCGACGGTCTGGATGTGCTTCTTTTGTTTCGTTTCCTGTACACGTTGGAATCACTGGGTTCCGAAGATTCGCTCCCAAAGAAATTTTAAAAATAATATAAGAATTAATTATTCGACAATCAAAAAGCAGCAAACTTATCTCTTGGTCTGCCGCTTTCTCCGCAAATATGTTCCGATTTCCAATCCTCCCCGCGCACGCTGAAAACATGTAACGGGTTTCAACCCGGCTCGAAGAACTGAATTTTTATCCGCCGCTTCGGGTATTCTTTCTATTTCCCCCGCAGACGCTCCAGCT
>CAMNJK010000004.1 GCA_946541435.1 uncultured Bacillota bacterium | reverse complement strand
TCGAATTCCAGGCGCCGCCGACGCTGCCGAAGGAACTCGACAGAAGACTCAAGATTTCCGATCACGTCATCAGACATATGATCGTCGCGAAAGACGAGAAATAAGAAGATCACGCGGAAAAATTCAAGAGGGATAAGAAATGAATAGTGTTATTCTGATTGGGAATTTAACGAGAGATCCGGAGCTGAGATACGCGACAGGCGGAAGCCAGACCGCGGTCTGCAGATTCACCGTGGCGGTCAACGAACGCCGGAGAAATCCGCAGACCCAGGAATGGGAGGACAATCCCAGTTTCATTCCGGTGGTCGTCTTCGGTAAGCAGGCTGAGAACTGCGACAGATATCTCGCCAAGGGGAGAAAGGTAGCTGTACAGGGTCGGATCCAGACCGGCAGCTACACAAATAAAGAAGGCAACAAGGTTTACACGACCGACGTTATTGCCAGCAATGTCGAATTCCTGTCACCCAGGAGCGAAGGCGGCCAGGGCGGCTTCGGCGGCGGTTACGGAGGATCCGGCGGCTATGGTCAGAGCCCCCAGGGCGGATACGGCCAGAGCGGTCAGGGTGGCTTCGGCGGCCAGGCACCTGCCGGCGGATTCCAGCAGGAAGATCCGTATTCGGACGGACCGCAGGGAATTCCGGAAGGATTCCAGGCGCTGCAGGATGACGACATTCCATTCTAGCAGGAAACTGCAGCGAAGAATCAGGCCAGCCTTTGCAGGACAGCCTGCGGGGAGCACAGCTTCGCTTTGAAATGAAAGGAGAACCAGCCATGGCTATGGATAACAGAAGGCGCGGCGGCATGAGAAGACGTAAGGTCTGCCAGTTCTGCGCGGATAAAACCAAAGAGATCGATTACAAGGATGTAGAGACTCTGAAGAAGTTTGTCACCGAAAGAGGCAAGATCCTTCCGAAGAGAATCACCGGCACATGCGCGATGCACCAGAGAGCGGTCACAACAGCGATCAAGAGAGCACGTATCGTTGCGCTGCTGCCCTACACCCAGGACTAATCTGAAACGATCAGACAGATCTGCGAAAGAAACAGGCTGTTGCAACAGACATCTTGTATGTCAAGGCAGCAGCCTTTTTTCGTAGTCCAATCATCCTGAATAAGTTGTATGTGACAGCGAAGAAATGGTATAATATTATGTTGTTTTATACCGACGAACAAACCGGGCCCTGCCCGGGCGGGAGTATATTATGTACGCAGGAAGAATCGAGCGATTGATCAGCCGCTACTCGCCCATCCCCATGTGTGTCATCAACATGCAGGGGAAGGTGACGCGGGCCAGCGGAACCATCGCGGAAGTATTTAAATATGACGGCATCGTGGACGGCGACATCTTCGCGCTGACGGGCCTCAAGCTGCAGGTGATCATGGACGCCGTGCGGGAAGAGCGCCCCATGTACGTGGAGCGGAATGATCGGAAGTTCAAGCTGGCAGGCAAGTTTCTGGGGGAAGGGGAGACCGCTTCCCTGCTGCTCTATTTCATCGACGTGACGGAATTCGAGGCGCTGAAGGAGATCCATGAGAAGCAGAAGCTCTGCATCATGCTGATCAGCGTGGACAACTACGACGCTCTGAACACCGACATCGGGCAGGAGTGGGAGATCGAGCTGACCACCCAGATCGACAAGTTCATCCGGGGCTGGGCAGCAAAGGCTGGCGCGGCCATCACCCGCTACAAGGAGCACATGTACAGCTTCACCCTGATGCAGGAGCAGCTGGACGCCATGAAAAAGGACCGTTTCCCCATTCTGGACGAGGCCCGGAAGATCGACTCCGGAAAGGATTTCCCCGTTACATTGAGCATCGGGGTGGGCATCGGCGGAGAGACGCCGGCCGTCAATGACCGGTACGCCGAGGATGCCCTGGATATCGCCCTGGGCCGGGGCGGCGACCAGGTGGTCATCAAGAATGTGGATGATCTGGAGTACTACGGCGGCGTCACCCAGAGCGCGGAAAGATCCAACCGGGGCAAATCCCGTCTGATCGCCCACGCCCTGAAGGCGCTGATGAAACAGTCCTCCAGGATCTTTATCATGGGTCACAAGAACCCGGATATGGACTGCTTCGGCGCGGCCCTGGGGGTCAGCCGGATCGCAGCCACCGTGGGCAAGCCTACCTATATCGTGCTGGGGAAATATGATTCCTCCATGGCGGATCTGGTCGAAGACGCCCGGGAGACCGGTAATTACGAGTTCGTCTCCGAGGAGAAGGCCATGAACGAATACGTGGACAACTCTCTGGTGGTGGTGGTGGATACCCACCGGCCCACCCTGGTGGAGAGTCTGGACCTCATCGAACGCACCGAGCGCCTGGTGGTCATCGACCATCACCGGCGGGCGGAGGACGTGCTGCCCCATCAGGTGCTGTCCTATATGGAGCCCTACGCTTCCTCAGCCTCAGAGCTGGTGGCGGAGGTGGTCCAGTATTCCTGCGAGAAGAAGGCCCTGGCCAAGGTGGAGGCGGACGCCCTCCTGGCGGGGATCATGCTGGACACCAACCGGTTCGCTGTGAAGGCCGGCGTGCGGACTTTTGAAGCGGCTTCCTGGCTCCGGCGCTGCGGCGCGGACCTGCAGACAGTGCGCAGATACTTCCAGTCAGACGCGGAGAATTTCCGGATCCGGGCAGCCTGCGTGGCCAATGCCAGGATCATCGACGACCGGATCGCCATGTCCATCCATGAAGGGCAGAAGGTGAACACCCAGATCGTGAATTCCCAGGTGGCGGACGAGCTGCTGACCATCAAGGGAATCGAAGCCAGCTTCGTGGCAGGCCAGGATCAGAACGGGGAGACCGTGGTCAGCGCCCGGTCACTGGGGACCATCAATGTCCAGCGGATCATGGAGAGGTACGGCGGCGGCGGCCACCTGAACACCGCCGGCGCCAGAGTCAGCATGTCGCCCCAGGAAATTCTGGACGATATCGAAGAATTCTTCAAAACATCACAATCACGGGATACAATACATTAGGTAACCGGAAACATTACTCACCAGGAGGTTAGAAATATGATCGTTATTTTAACTCAGGACGTTAAAGGCAAAGGCAAGGCCGGCGATGTGGTCAAGGTCAGCGACGGGTATGCCCGCAACATGCTGCTGCCCAAGGGACTGGCCAAGGAAGCGACCCAGGGCAACGTAAGAAGCCTGGAGAAGCAGAAGGCCATCGCGGAAGAAAAACACGAAGAAAAGAAAGCTGCTGCCAGAAAGCAGGCAGAGAAGCTTGAGAATATCACCGTTGAGATCCATTCCAAGGGAGGAGATAACGGCAAACTGTTCGGTTCCATCACCTCCAAGGATATCGCGGATGCCCTGGAATCCCAGGAAGGCCTGAAGGTGGACAAGAAGAAGATCGATCTTCCCGCCCCCATCAAGCAGACCGGTGTCCAGAAGGTCACCATCAAGCTGTTTGAAGGCGTCTCCGCCAAGGTCAAGGTCAAGGTAACCGCGGATTAAGTGAGGTAGGAAACGAATGGAAGGCAGAATCCCTCCGCACAGTCTGGACGCGGAGCGCTCCGCCCTGGGCGCGGCGCTGCTGTCGAAGAACGCTCTGTTTGATGTTGTGGAAAACGTCAGATCCAGAGACTTTTATGATGCCAATCATCGGGAGATCTTTGACGCCATCCTGGATCTCTCCCGGCGGAACGCGCCGGTGGACACCCTGACCGTTTCAGAAGAGCTGAAGAAGCGGGGATCCCTGGAGATGGTGGGCGGAAGAGCCTACATCGCCACCCTTTCCTCGGGAACGCCCACCACGGCCAACGCTGAGGAATACGCGAAGATCATCGCGGAGAAGGCTTCTTCCCGGCGGCTGATCGAAGTGGCGGACGATATCGTGGTCAAGGGCTACGAAGGATCCATGGCGCCGGGGGAACTGCTGGACTACGCGGAGAGCGGCATCTTCGAGATCTCCCAGGCAAGACAGAAGGGCCAGTACACCCACATCAGGGACGTGCTGCTGGAGAACATCGAGATCATCGACCGTGCTGCCCAGATGGAGGGCGGCCTTACCGGCGTTACCACAGGATTCCGCGACCTGGATGAGAAGACTTCCGGTCTGCAGAAATCAGACCTGATCATCCTGGCTGCCCGTCCCGCCATGGGAAAAACAGCCTTCGCCCTGACGGTGGCCCTGAACGCAGCGGTGAAGGGCGGCGCCTCGGTGCTGATCTTCAGCATGGAGATGGGCAAGGAGCAGCTGGGACAGCGGCTTTTAGCCATGGAATCCCGGGTGGACATGCAGAGCCTCAAAAAAGGCAAGCTGCAGCGCCGGGACTGGGACGATATCAATGATGCCCTGGATATTCTGTCCAGGGCCAATATCCATATCGATGATACCGCCGGGGTCAGCATCATGGAGATGAAGAGCAAGTGCCGGCGCCTCAAGGCAGAGGCCGGCCTGGACCTGGTCATCATCGACTATCTGCAGCTGATGAATCCGGAAGGGCGGGCGGACTCCCGTACCCAGGAGATCTCCGTGATCTCCCGGAACCTGAAGCTGCTGGCCAGAGAGCTGGACTGCCCGGTGATCGTGCTTTCCCAGCTTTCCCGGGCGCCGGAGACCAGAACGGACCACAGACCCATGTTGTCCGACCTGAGGGAATCCGGATCCATCGAGCAGGACGCGGACATCGTCCTCTTCCTGTATCGCGACGACTATTATAATAAGGAAGAAGCCGTGCCGGGCGAATGCGAAGTGATCATAGCCAAGCAGCGGAGCGGTCCCACAGGCACCGTCAAGGTGGCCTGGCTGGAGAAGATCACCAAGTTCGTGGACAGCGCAGGAAGCATGGGCAATTTCTGATGAGTTTTTATAAAGAAGAGATCAAAGACTATTTTCTGCTGGATACGCCGGTGGAGAATATGTTTATCAATGAATATATGGCTAACGCGCCGGGAGACTACGTGAAGGTGTATCTGTTTTCACTGATGTACGCGGGTCTCGGCGTAGAGCTGACCAACGCGGACGTGGCGCGGCACCTGCGCATGGAGGCAGAGGACGTTCTCAAAGCCTGGACCTACTGGGAGAAGCAGGGCGTCATCCGCAAACACCGCAAGGGCAGCGAGACCGGCTTTGATTATGATGTGGAGTTCATCCTGCTGAAGGAGCAGCTCTACGGACAGAGCAGCTGGACCCAGGCCCCGGCCCAGAGCATCAGCCGGCAGATGGAGGATGTTCAGGTCAAACAGATGGTGTCGGATATCGAACAGATCTCCGGCAGGGTCTACAGCAGCACGGAGATGCAGAAGGTGCTGTCATGGATCGATGACTACCAGGTTTTGCCGGAGGTCATCACCTACGCCTTCCGCTACGCCAAGAAGCAAAAGAAGAACAACCTGAAATATGTGGCGGCCCTGGTGCAGGACTGGGGCAGCAGGGGACTCCGGGAGCAGACTGCCGTGGAGGAATATCTGGCCCGGAACGACCGCAGGCATGCCATGCACCGGCGGGTCTTCCAGGCCCTGGGATTTTCCAGAAACGCCACGGAAGAAGAACAGCGGATCATGGACAGCTGGTTCAGCGAAGAAGGTCTGGGGATGAGTCTGGAGGCAGTGCTGGATGCCTGCAGCCGGACATCCGGGATCTCCAGTCCCAACATCAATTACGTCAACAAGATCCTGCAGAGCTGGAAACAGGAAGGCAGGACCGGAAACGGTCAGCCCGGCGCAGGGAAACCCACCAGCCGGGAGATCATGGAATACTATGAGCTGCTTCGGCAGAAGGAAGAACGGGAAGCGGCGGCCCGGCAAAGAGAAGTCTATGCTGCGGTGCCCCGGATCCGTCAGATCGATGATGAACTGAACGCGCTGAACAGCGAGCTTTCCAGGATCATCATCTCTGATGTTGTGGATAAGAAGAAAGCCGGCTCGAAGATCCGTCAGGAAATGGAAGACCTCAATCTGGAGAAGGCCTTCCTGCTGACGGAGAACAACTTCGAACTGGATCATATGGATATGCAGTATACCTGTCCTCTTTGCAAGGACACCGGGATACTTGAAACAGGAGAAAAATGTCAATGCTACGAAGCGGTGACCAGGGAAAAGATCGAACAGATCACAGCGCCTCGAAGACAGTAGAACAGAATAAAGATATCAGCAGGGAAGAAGTGCTGCGTGAGGAACAAGCGCAGAGGTTTTTTGATGAGATGCGGAAGCTGAAGCAGGAACTGAACGTTCTCAGAACGGCAGGGACTGGGGTCGATGAGGACCCGGAAGCCTCCGCTGTTTCGGATGCTTCCGAGCCGGAGGAAAAGAACCTTGCTGCGGAAACGGAAGCAGCCCCGGAGGAAGCGGCTGAAGAAGCAGAAACCGCAGCGGCGGCAGGGAACGAGGATGTGGAATCCGCTGCGCCGGTGGCGGAAGTCCTGGCAGAGGCCTATGCGGCCCACGATGCAGTGGCGGCCCGGGCAGCGGAAGAAGCGACCCAGGCAGCATCCGCCGCAGACCAGCCGAAAGCTGCGGCCGAAGGCGCGCCGGCGGAAAAAGGCGCTCCGGCGGAAAAAGACGCGCCGGCGGCAAAGGAAGCTCCGGCGGATGCCTTCGCGGACCAGTTCCGCCGGCAGATGGAGACCCAGCTGCAGAGCGTACAGGAAGATAAGACCGAGCACGTCCGGCAGAAGGCATCCAAGGCGGCCAAGGCCGCCAAGAAGGAAGCCTACCGGAAGCAGAAGGCTGCCCGCAACGCGGCCCGCCGGGCGGAGCGCCGGGCCAGAGCCAAACAAAAGCAAAAGGAACGGGAGCTGCGGGCGGAAGTCAGACGGAAAAAGTATCTGGCGGACAAGTCCGCGGAGCTGGGCGGCGGCATCGTAAATCTGCATGACACCACCGTCAGCACCGAAGTCAAGCCGGTCCCCAACTTCTCCTGGCGGGACCTTCTGGGAATCACCTCCCGCAGGGAACTGAAAGGCATCGAGACCCAGGAAGACCTGGAAGCCCTGAAGGAAGAAAAAGAGATCAAGAAGGAAGAAGCCCGCGCCATGGCCAGTCACCTGTCCAGGGTGCGGTCCAACCGTTTCCATCAGAGCGCTGTGGGACGCCGGATCGATGCATTCGCCAAATTCTGCGACGTGCACAAGAACATCCTGCTGACTGTTATGAGCATGGTCCTTCTGATCTGCGTGGGCGCGGCGGGCGTCATCAATTACTGCACGGCATATGAGTATTCCTATAACGGCCATTCCCTGGGATATGTCAAGAGCAAGGACGAGGTCCTGCAGATCACAGACATGGTCCAGAAGGCCCTGACGGAAGACAAAGCCATGCAGGTCATCATCGACGCCCGGGATGATATTGCGTTTCAGCGGGTCTCCACTCTGGACAGGGACGTGACCATCGACTCTTCGGAGGATGTGCTGCGCCGGCTGACCTACATCGGTGACCTGAACGTGAAGGCCTACGGAATATACGTCAACGGCGACAAGATCGGCGCGGTGCGCAGCAAGGATGTGGCCGCGGAGGTCCTGAAGAAGATCGAAGAACGATATGCCAGAGAAGAGGAGGACGCGGTCATCGAGAAGGCGGAGATCCTGGAGACCGTGGATGTGCATCTGAGCAACACCAGCCTGCGCCGGGTCTATTCTGCGGATCGCATGGCAGACCTGCTGTGCATGACCCGGGACAAGGAGACGGTCCATACCATCAACGCGGGAGAAACACTGCAGAGCATCGCGGAAACCTACGGGACAACGGTCCGCCAGCTTTTGCAGGACAACGAAGTGGCCGATCCGGCCAACCTGGAGGTGGGAACCACCCTGCTGATCAAGCAGAAGGGACCGGCCCTGACGGTCCGCATGACGGAGAGACGGGCCTACACCCAGGTGATCAAATACAAGACAAAAGAGAAAAAGACGGATGAAATGTACGAAGGGGATTCGGAGATCCTGCAGGAGGGTGAAGACGGATCCGAGGATATCGTAGAACGGACAGTCTCCATCAACGGAGAACAGGAGAGCAAGGTCTTCCTGAAGCATGAGATCACCAAGAAGCCGGTGAAGAAGATCATTCTGGTGGGTACGGCGGAACGGCCGCCCACGGTGGGTGACGGCAAGTACATCTGGCCGCTGGCCGGCGGATATACTCTCACATCCCACTACGGATACCGGTGGGGCAGACTCCACGCCGGCATCGACCTGGGAACACCCCAGGGCAACGATGTTCTGGCGGCGGACGGCGGAACCGTCATCCGGGCAGGATATTTCGGCGGATACGGTCTCTGCGTGGACATCGACCATCAGAACGGACAGATGACCAGATACGGACATCTGAGCTCCGTGTTGGTCAATGTGGGAGACGAGGTCTACGAGGGACAGCATATCGCGGAGTCGGGCAATACCGGACGGAGTACGGGAGCCCACCTGCACTTTGAGATCCATGTCAACGGACAGACCCACGATCCTCTCCAGGATCTGCCTTGATAAAAAGGGGGACAGAGAATGGGAAGAAAGAAACGGCGCAGCAGTAAATTCCGGGACAGCAGCACAGTCATCGATATGGAGCAGGCCCGGAAGGAGCGCCGGGAACGCCAGGAAAAGCGAAATAAGGAAAAGCTGGCCCGGGAGAAGCGGGGGCAGCAGAGACAGCGCCACGCGGACATGGCCCGGCGGCAGACACAGCGCCTGCAGGAAAACATCGGCAGGGTGGTGGACGCCGCAGAAGAAGCCGTATCCGCCCAGCTGGACGGACCCTCCGCAGAGCGCCAGGACCGGCGCCGGATGGAGCTAAGGAAGCGCAGAAACAAACAGCGTCTGGCCATCGCCTGCGCGGCGGCCATCATTATCGTGGCGCTGGGCATTTCCGCGGGACGCATCCTGGTGCTGAAGCATGACCTTCATGTTGCCAATAAACAGAAACAGGAATACATCGAAGAAAAAGAGCAGCTCCAGGAGGACCTCAAGGAGATCGACGACAAGTCGAATCTGGAGGAGCAGGCCAGGAATCAGATGCGTCTGATCCGGCCGGACGAGACCCTCTATATCTTCCCGGAGGATGTGAGCCAGCCGGAGGACGAGACGCCGGAGGAAGAAACCCAGGAAGACTGATACAGGAAGACTGACACAGGAAGAGTGAATATGGACCTGACATCGCCGAAGACCATAAGACAACTGAAAGAAAAGTACGGATTCCGGTTCGCCAAGGGGCTGGGCCAGAATTTCCTGACGGATCCCGGCGTGCTGGACCAGATGGTAGAAGGCAGCGGCATCGGCGGGGATGATCTGGTGATCGAGATCGGCCCGGGAATCGGGACGCTGACGGACGCTGCGGCCTCTGCTGCCGGCAGAGTGGCAGCCATCGAAGTGGATGACCGGCTTCTCCCCATTCTGGCGGAGACCCTGGCAGACCATGATAACGTGGAGATCATCAGCGGTGATGTGCTGAAGCTGGATCTGGGAGAACTGATCCGCAGCCAGGAGCAGGACCGGGGGTTCCCCCGGGAGGACGGCGCAGTCCGCATCCTCGGAAATCTTCCATATTATATAACGACCCCGATCCTGATGAAGCTGCTGGAGGAGGAAGTGCCCGCCAGGACCATCACCGTCATGATGCAGAAGGAAGTGGCGGACCGGATCGAGGCCCAGCCGGGGAGCAAGGCCTACGGGGCCCTCTCCGTGGCAGTGCAGTATCACTGCAAAGTATCCCGGATCGTCACCGTTCCCAAGGAGGTATTCATGCCCCGGCCCAAGGTGGATTCGGCGGTGCTGCTTCTTGAGATGCGGGATGAAAAGGCTGTCCGGGTCCAGGACCAGGAGCGGTTTTTCGCCTGCGTCCGTGCGGGATTCGGTCAGCGGCGCAAGACCCTGATCAACGCAGTCACCGGCTCCGGCAGATGGACAAAGGAAGAGGTCCGCGCCGCCCTTGCTGCGGCAGAGATCGACGAGAACCGCAGAGCAGAGACCCTGACACTGGAAGAGTTTGGACGTCTGGCAGACGCCCTGCCCGCAGCGAAAGAAGCCTAGACATCAGAGAGGATGAGCATGGGAGACCAAACAATTACGAAAAATACCGCCGCGGCAGAACGCAGCGCGATATATAGATTTTTTCACAACAGCATCGTGATCCTGGCGATCGTGTCTGTTGCAGACTTTTTTATCGTTGAGAGCCTGTCCCGGCATAACCCGATCCAGGCGCTGGCATTCATGGCGCAGCACCCGCTGGCCAGCCTTTGCAACTGCATGCTGATCATGGCGGTCCTGAGCCTGTCCCTCCTGTTCCGGAGGCGGGCATTCGCCACATGCATGTTCTCGCTGATCTGGATCGGCCTGGGCATCACCAACTGCATCGTCCTGACAAACAGGATGACGCCCTTTAACGTCAAGGACCTGAGCAATCTGGAGGAGGCCACCCAGATCCTGCGAAACTATTTCTCGGTCACCAATCTGATCCTGATCGGCGCCATCATCGCCATCATCGCAGTGCTGGTCATCATCCTCTTCCGCAAGCTGCCCAAGCGGCAGGAGAAGACCCGTTTCCGCAGATCCATCATCGCCATCGTGGTGATCATCGGACTGGCTTTCGGCGTGATCCAGGGCGGGATGGCCTCCGGCGTGCTGGATACCTTCTTCGGCAACCTGGCCTACGCTTACAGAGATAACGGAACGCCCTATTCCTTCCTGATCACCTGGGTGAAGACGGGGATCGACAAGCCCAGGAAGTATTCAGAAGAGAAGATCCAGGGCATCTTTTCCCGGGGAGAGCTGGGAGAGGACGGCATTTATACACCGGGGGATGACGATGATCTGACGGCAGACCAGACCCCCAACATCATCTATCTGCAGCTGGAGTCCTTCATCGATCCTACCATGGTGAAGGGATTCGAGTACTCCCAGGATCCGGTGCCCTACTTCCGGCAGCTGATGAAGGAGTATTCCTCCGGATACATCACTGTCCCGGCGGTGGGCGCGGGAACAGCCAATGTGGAATTTGAAGCCATCACCGGCATCAGCGCGCGGTTCTTCGGACCGGGCGAATATCCCCACAAGAGCGTGCTGACGGAGAAGACCTGTGAATCGGCGGCTTATGACATGAAGCAGCTGGGCTACACCTCCCACGCCATCCACAATCACCGAGGGGCCTTCTACAACAGAAACACGGTCTTTTCCAATCTGGGATTTGATACCTTCACCTGTCTGGAATACATGCACGATGTGGCCAAGACACCGAAGAACTGGGCCAAGGATCAGGTGCTGACGGAGAACATCATGGATGCCCTGAACAGCACGGAAGGCAAGGACTACATCTATACCATCTCGGTTCAGGGACACGGGAAATACCCCACGGAGCAGATGATCGAGGATCCTCTGATCGAGGTGACCAAGGCGCCCAATGAGGAGATGAAGTGGGCCTATGAGTACTACGCCAATCAGGTGTACGAGATGGACCAGTTCGTCAAGGAACTGACCGACACCCTGTCCCACTATGACGAAGACGTGGTCCTGGTCATGTGGGGCGACCATCTGCCGGCCCTGAGCATGACCGAGGATATGATGAAATCCGGCGACCTCTACAAGACCCAGTATGTGATCTGGGACAATTTCGGAATGGACCGGGTGGAAAAAGACCTGAGCGCATACAATATCCACGCGGAACTGACCAACCGGCTGGGGATCCACACCGGCATGCTGACCCGGTACCATCAGAACTACAGCGGCGAGAAGAATTACATGAAGAACTTCAAGGCGCTGGCATATGACATGCTGTACGGAGACCGGTACATCTACGGCGGGAAAAACCCCTTCAAGGCCACCGATATGCAGATGGGCGTCAAGGAGATCAAGATCGACGAGATCGTTCAGATCGGCGAGCGCTACTATATCAAGGGACAGAACTTCACGGAATACAGCCGGATCTCGCTGAACGGCGAGGTGCTGAAGACTGTCTATCTCGGACCCACCATTCTGGCGCTCAACGAAGAAGTGGACCCGAGTGAGGCCGGCAACATGAAGGTCAGCCAGGTGGAGAAGAACAAGGAGATCCTGAGCACCACGGAGTAAGGGGTCTGCAGGGTTCTCCGACTCCATGCAAAGGCTGGAGAGGGCAGGTGAGATATGAGTAGGATCAAAGTACCTGTACTGGAAACAGAGCGGCTCATCCTGCGGGGATGGAAGCGGCGTGACGCGGCGGCTCTGTATGACTATGCCCGGGATCCTCAGGTGGGACCCAACGCGGGATGGAAACCCCATGCCGGTGTGGGCGAATCCCGGATGATCATCACATCCCTCTTCCAGCAGAACACCACCTGGGCCATTACCCTGAAGCCGGACTTCGCGGAGGGGGTCCCGGCGGACACACCCATCGGCAGCATCGGCTTCGAAACCGACGCCTACCGGCCCAATATCAACAGCCGGGAAATGGGCTACTCCCTGAGCCGGGCCTTCTGGGGCCGGGGCATCATGACAGAGGCGGCCCGCCGCCTTCTGGCCTACGGATTCGAAGAACTGGATCTGAGCTCCGTGATGATCCGGACCGGGGAAGCCAATGAACGCAGCCAGCGGGTCATCAGCAAATGCGGCTTCCGTTATGAAGGGACGCTGCGGCAGTGCTACCGGATGTACGACGGACAGATCCGGGACAGCCGGGTCTATTCCATGCTGCGGGGCGAATACCAGGAGCTGTACGGCGGGGAAGATATGGCTTGAACCAGCCTTTGAAATGTGATAACATTAACAAGTCTATGGACAAATATATGAAAGAAGCCCTGGCAGAGGCTGAGAAAGCGGCGGCAATGGGGGAGATCCCGGTCGGCGCTGTCATCGTGAAGGATGGAGCCATCATCGCCAGGGGACATAACCGGACAGAGACCGACAAAGATCCCACCGCCCACGCGGAGATGATCGCGATCCGCCGCGCGGCGGAGGTCCTGGGCGGATGGCGGCTTCCGGGCTGCACCCTGGTGGTCACCCTGGAACCCTGCAGCATGTGCGCGGGAGCCATCGTCTGGGCACGCATCGAGAAACTGGTCATAGGAACCATGGATCCCAAGGCAGGGGCCTGCGGATCGGTGTTCAACATCGTACAGGATCCGCGCCTGAACCACCGGGTCGAAGTGGAGACCGGCTGCATGCAGGATGCCTGCGCGGGACTGATGAAGAAGTTTTTCCGGGATCTGCGGGAGCGTAACAGAAAATACAAACTTAAGGAGCAACAGGAATGAAGAGAATAAGCGCGCTGATCTGCGCGATGCTGATCGCTGTAGCCGCAATGGCGCCGGCAGCATTCGGCGCTGCAACACAAACGGAGACGGCAGCCGCCGCTTCCGCTGCAGAACCGGGATTTACCATCGTTTCCTCATCACCTGAGGACGGAGCCAAAGGAGTCGCAGTCGACAACTTCTCCGTGAAGATCTATTTCAGCAAAGAAATGATGCCTGCTTCCGAGGCGGTCCGGGCGGCCAATGAGAAGCAGTTCTCGCTGAAGGACCCCGAGGGGGAAAGCATCCCGCTGAAGGTCTACTACAGCGAGAAGGAGCAGAAGCAGGGGCTGATGATGGTGGCGGCCGACTTCAGCAACAACAATGAGAATAACATTCAGATCAAGGGCGCTTCCGAGTATGTCCTGACCATCGGCGAGGGCCTGCAGGCCACGGATGGAACCGTTCTGGGCAAGACCAGCACCATCACTGTGACCACACTGAATCAGCAGCGGTCCACCATCGTCTACATGATCCTGATGTTCGCCATGATGGGCGGCATGATCTTCTTCACCATGCGCAGCACCAAGAAGGCAGCGGAGAAGGAAAAAGAAGAAAAGCAGACCAAGGGCGTGAATCCCTATAAGGAAGCCAAGAAGTCCGGCAAGTCCGTAGACGAGATCGTCGCCAAGAACGATAAGGCAAGAAAGAAAAAGGAAGAAGCGGAACAGAAGCGCAAGGAAGCGGAAGCCCGTCTGGAAGCGGAGATCCTGGAGAAGATGCGCCGTGAAAAGAACAAGCGCGTCTCCGGACCGCGGCCCATCAGCGCCGCCGGCAGTACCTACAAAGTGGAAGTGAAGGGACCGAAGAAGGAGGAACCGAAGAAGACCAGCAAGGGTACGACAAATCCGAAGAACCAGTCCGGTAAGAAAAAGAACGCCGGCAAGAAGAAAAAGAAATAACGCTGGAAGATAAATGATCGCAGGTGGGCAGGGCTCACCTGCGATTTCGTACAGGGGAAAGGCATATCATGATAAAGAACGCATACAAGGAAATCGTGATCAATGCGTACGCGAAGATCAATCTCTGTCTGGATGTGAAGGGGCTGCTGCCCGGCGGCTACCACGAAGTGCATATGGTCATGCAGCAGATCGGCCTCTGCGATGAGGTGCAGATCCGGTGGATACCCGGGGAGGCCGGCCCTTCGGGGGGCGGCCATGCAAAGGCTGGCGGGGCCTGCGGTGAGCTTTCGGAAGCGGAAGGGACCGGGGACGACCGGTCCGGCGGCATCCGGATCACGGTGAAGTCCAACCGCCCCTATCTGCCCACGGACCGGCGGAACCTGGCCTGGCAGGCGGCGGAATGGATGGCGGCCCGGTACGGGAAGGACCTGGCAGGAGAGATCCGGATCGATATGAAGAAGCGGATCCCTGTGGCGGCGGGCCTGGCCGGGGGCAGCAGCAACTGCGCGGCGGTGATCCACGGGCTGAACTGTCTCTGGGATCTGGGACTGGACCTCAAGGCTCTGTGCCGGGCGGGAGCGGAGCTGGGTTCCGATGTCCCCTTCTGCGTGATGGGGCAGGCAGCCGCGGATCCGCAGCTGCAGAAGCGTTTCGCCGGGGATCCTCTGGCCTGTCACTGCGCGGTGGCCACCGGCCGTGGAACGGATCTGAGGCCGGTCCGGGGACTGCATTCCGACCTGGTATTATCCAAGCCGCCCATCAGCGTTTCCACTGCGGAGGCCTACCGGGGAATCGATGAAATCACCATTCCGAAGCACCCGGACATTGACGAAATGGTGCGGGCTTTATCCGAAGAGGATATGGCCGGCATCGAAAAAAACATGATCAACGTACTTGAAAATTATACGTTAAAGCGGTATTCTATAGTAGTGTATACAAAGAACAAAATACAAAGCCTGTGCAATCCGGACCGCGTCCTCATGAGCGGCAGCGGTCCCACGGTATTCGGTCTGTGCGGCAGCCGGGCGGAGGCGAAGGAGATCTGCGCCAAGCTGCGGGAGCTGAACAGAGAGAGCTTCTGGACCAGGACCACGGGATAGACCGAAGGCGTCAGACATCCACAGGCGAAGAGGAAGATAGAATGCTGAATTTCGATATACAGAACCATAAACCTCTGCGCGAGATGGTTTATGAAGAATTGAAAATGCAGATCCTTACCGGCGCCATCGTACCGGGCACCCGGATGATGGAAGTGGACCTGGCGGAGGAGATGGGTGTCAGCCGTACACCGATCCGGGAAGCCATCCGTAAGCTGGAAAAAGAAGGTCTGGTCACCATCGAACCCCGCCGGGGGGCATACGCGTCCATGATCTCGACCCAGGACATGGTGGAGATCCTGGAGGTGCGGCAGGACCTGGAAGGTCTGGCAGCGTATTTCGCGGCGTCCCGTATGACGGACGAGGAGATGGCGGAGCTGAAGGAAGTGGCGGAAGCCTATAACAAGGCGGTCCGCGAAGGCAATATGCAGGATATGATCCACCACGATACAATATTCCACAGGATCATCGTGGATTCCTGCAACAACAAGATCCTGGTCAACATGGTGGAACAGCTCCAGGAACTGGTCCTGCGGTTCCGGTACATTTACTACGACAATTTCCGCCGGGCAGAGAACATGCCGGAGGAACACCGGGAGATCCTGGAAGCCATCGCCAGCGGTGACGCAGACCACGCCCGGTGGGCAGCCGATGTACACATCGACCGGCTCAAGCAGCTGGTCATTGAAGAAGGCGTTCAGCAGAAGAACATCTTCGAAGAGTAACCGGACAGAGAACACACAGAAAGGCGGAGTGATACACCCCGCTTTTTTACAATGAGAGGAATATATGGCACTTGATATCATAACAGCAGCATTGATCATCATTCCTATGGTGATCGGAATGATGCGGGGATTTCTGTATATCGTGGTCCGGCTTCTGGGCTGGATCGGCGCCGTGGCGGCCGGCATCTTCGCCATGCCGGTGCTGCGGGATCTGCTGCAGAATTCCTTCCTGGGACAGTGGATCCATGACACCCTGTCGGAACGGTTCGGCGCCGCGGCGGACCCCGTCAGCGGCCTGCCGCCGGTTCTGGGGAACATCCTGGAACAGACCGTGGAGAATGCCGTGATCAACATCGTCGACGCCCTGGAGGGATTGCTCATGACCATGATCGCCTTTCTGGCTATCGTGATCCTGACCCGGCTGGTGCTGATCCTGGTGATCCGGCCCCTGACCCGTATGAAGAAAAAATCCCCGATTTCTTTTCTCAACAAGCTGGCCGGCACTGTGGTAGGCGGTGTAGAGGGCCTTCTGCTGGCCTTCCTGTTCCTGGCAGCCCTGATCCCGGTGATGCACATGTGCCCGCCGGATACCGCGGCCTCCATCGAGGAGATGCTGAATCTCTCCTATCTGGCAGGGCCCCTGTACGAAGGGAATATGCTGCTGGCCATCTTCGGCTGAAAATCAACACTGACAGTAAACGCATGACGAACGGAGGATCAAATCAATGAAAGACTACAGCAAACTTCAGAATGGAAGCGACATCAGAGGGATCGCCATCGTTGACCGCGGACTGGCCTTCGCGGGAAAGCCGGTGAAGATGCCGAATCTGACGGCGGAAGCGGCCGCGGATATTGCCAGAGGGTTTCTCAGCTGGCTCTGCAGGAGAACAGGCAAGAAGCCCCAGGAGCTGAAGCTGGCCATCGGCAGGGACCCCAGAATTACGGGAAAAACTCTGATGGACGGTCTGATGCGGGGATTTGGCCCCTATGGATGCCGCGTGCTGGACTGCGGTCTGGCATCCACCCCCGCCATGTTCATGGCCACGGTCTTTCCAGCCTTTGCATGCGACGGCACCATCATGATCACCGCAAGCCACCTGCCTTTTGACCGGAACGGCTTCAAGTTCTTCACCCCCGCCGGCGGACTGGACAAGCAGGACATCCGCGAGATCCTGGAGTTTGCGGCGGACGATGCAAAAGCTGGCGGGATCCTGGGAACGCCCTGCAATGCGGACGGGGCGGTGCACCGCAGCGGGGAGATCGTCTTCCCCATGGAGGAAGCGGACCTGATGGATCATTACTGCGCCCATCTGCGGCAGCTGATCATCGATGGCTGCGGCATGGGAGACCGGCCCCTGAAAGACTTAAAGATCGCGGTGGATGCCGGCAACGGCGCAGGCGGATTCTACGCCCGGCGGGTGCTCAAGCCTCTGGGCGCGGACATCAGCGGCAGCCGTTATCTGGATCCGGACGGCATGTTCCTGAACCATATCCCGAATCCGGAGAACAAGGAAGTCATGCAGGCCGCGGCCATGCAGACACTGGTTTCCGGGTCGGATCTGGGCCTGATCTTCGATACGGACGTGGACCGGTCCGCGGCAGTGGACAGCAGAGGATGGGAGATCTCCCGCAACGGCATCGTGGCGCTGGCCGCGGCACTGGTGGCGGAGGACCATCCGGCCACCACCGTGGTGACCGACAGCATCACCAGCCGCCAGCTGACGGAATTCCTGGAAAAGAATCTGGGGCTGAAGCACCTGCGCTTCAAGCGGGGTTACAGAAACGTGATCAACAAGGCCGTCGAGCTGAATGAAGCGGGCACCGACTGCCAGCTGGCCATCGAGACCTCCGGCCACGCGGCCCTGAAGGAGAACTACTTCCTGGATGACGGCGCTTACCTGGCCACCAAGATCGTGATCAAGACCGCCCGGCTCAAGGCGGAAGGAAAACGTCTGGATATGCTGCTGGAGGGCCTTGGCAGTCCCGCCGAGGAAAAGGAAGTCCGGATCCCGGTCAAGGCGGAAGACTTCGCGGCCTACGGCGACCAGGTCCTGTCAGA
Source organism: uncultured Bacillota bacterium (assembly GCA_946541435.1). Lineage (GTDB taxonomy): Bacteria > Bacillota > Clostridia > Peptostreptococcales > Anaerovoracaceae > Lentihominibacter. The sequence continues at coordinate 3,531 of CAMNJK010000004.1, read as the reverse complement.
ACTGGAAGCCTATATCCGCGGCGGGGCGGAAGCAGCCCAGGGCGTCGAAGAAGCTGCGGCGTGGCCGACGCTGGAAGAGCCCAATTACGAAGGCGTGCGGATCAATTTCCCGGAGGGCTGGTGCCTTCTGCGCAAGTCTCTGCACGACCCCCTGCTGCCCATGAACATTGCGGCGGATGAAGAAGGCGGATGCCAGAAGATTCTCGCCTTCATGGCGGACTTCCTGTCGGGATACGAGGGTCTGGACAGCAGCGTGCTGTAAGTGTGCTGTAAGTGTGTTGTAAGTGTGCGGTAAGGACCGAGACTTTCCCGGAGCCGCGATTCACTTTCAGTCATGATTCACTGTCGGGATACGGCGACGGCGCTTAAGGAGGATGTCATGAGCGAATACTTTGTCAGCTGCGCCAGGATGAAAACCCTGGAACAGAACACCGATGCAGCGGGACTTTCTTACTATCAGATGATGGAAAACGCCGGGACCCTGGCGGCCAACCGAATCGTTGAGATCACAATGGCAACGCCTATTAGCGATACGCGGTGCGGCGCACAGTGCGGCGGCGATAACGGCGCGTCCGCAGCCGATAGCGGCTTGTCTGCTGCCAATAACGGCGTGTCTGCAGCCGATACCAGTTTGCCTGCAGCCAATATCAGCTGTGCGAGTGAAGCCGGCGGTCAGCCCTTGACTGATAACGACTTGTCTGCAACAAATAACAGTCGTGCGAGTGCGGCCGGCGATCAGCTTGCTGCCGCTGCCGCGCAGACTGGCGCGCGCCTGTATCCCTGGGCGCTGGACCGCCATCTTCGCGTCCGCGTCTACTGCGGCAAAGGTAATAATGGCGGCGATGGTTTCGTGGTGGCCCGCCGGCTGAAGCAGCAGGGCTGGGACGTGGACCTGGTATTAGTGGACGGGGAACCGGTGACGCCCGATGCCATTGAAAACCGCAGGCTCACCCAGCAGCTGGCGATCCCGGAAAAGTCCCTGACGGAAACAGAGCAGGATTCGCCGGACGGTCCGGACGTGGTGGTGGATGCCATTTACGGCACAGGCTTTCATGGTCAGCTGCGGGAGGCAGGCGCGCTGGCGGCGGCGCAGATCGCAGCGGCAAGAGCGCGCGGGGCGCGGGTCTTCGCCCTGGACATCCCTTCCGGGATGGGCGGTGACCTGACGGAAGAGGATGATTTGGATCCGCGCTGCGTGCGGGCGGATGTGACCATCACATTCCATGCGAAAAAAGCCGTGCATCTGCAGGGCTTTGCCGGGAAATACTGCGGCCGGATCATCGTTGCTGACATCGGCATCGTGGACGCGGATCGGGATGCAGCAGATCAGATGAAAGATCCGGAACAGAGCGGGGTAACAGAAGCGACCCGTTCCTTCGAGGATTTCGTGGAGATCATCCGTCGGCTCAGAGCGCCGGACGGCTGTCCCTGGGACCGGGCCCAGACGCATGAGACCCTGAAGAAATATCTGCTGGAAGAGACACAGGAAGCAGCGGATGCCATCGACAATCACGATGATGCCAACTTCTGCGAAGAACTGGGCGATGTGCTGCTGCAGGTGGTGCTCAATGCCCAGGTGGCGAAAGAGCGGGGCGCCTTCACCATCGAGGATGTGATCGAAGGCATCTCCGGGAAGATGATCCGCAGACACCCCTGGGTCTTCGGGGACATGAAAGTCAGCTCCCCGGAAGAAGGGGAGAAGCTCTGGGAGGAGATCAAGAAAAAGGAAAAAGAGAAAAAGAACAGCCAGGGCAGCTGATCCAGAGAGCTGATTTTGGGATCTTATCCTGAGATTTGATTCTGAGGCTTGCCCCTGCCCCTCTGTTCCTGGACTCTGATCCGGACAGATGCCTTTCCGTGTACACATTTCATTGCTGATTTTAAAAATCTGCACCAATGTATTACCAGAGCCTCGCCGCAGGGTAAAAAAATCGCCAGATCAGATGATTTTGAGGGGTTTGCCGCGCAGGCCAGAGACCCGGTTGAAGATTTCTGTTTTTAAAAAATGAATGTGCACCATTTATCCGAAAATGGTGCACATTTGATATTTTAAATTAGAAATGTGTATACGTGGGTAGTGGACTCCGGTTCGTGTATGTAAAAATGCAATATCAAGGGGTATTTTCACATTATCCGGAGATCCGTGGTGCAGATTTTAAAAAATACAGACGGAATCGGTAACCGGGCCCGGCAAATTCGGCTTCGGGATATAGCAAACTCGGCTTCGGCCCCGGCAAACGCGGTTTCGGGACTCGACGATCCCAACCCCGGGACCCGGCAACTCCAGCCCCGGCCCCGGCGAACACCGCCTGGAACCCAGCTCCGTCATTTTCCGGAACTCAGAGGCTTCGCTTCCGGCTCTTTTGCCGGCAGCTGCGCCACCAGGATGGCGGCGAACATGAGAGCGCAGCCGATGATTTCCCGAAGGCCCATGGATTCGCCCAGAAGAGCGGCGCCGGCCAGGACGGCAAACACGGATTCCAGACACAGGATCATGGAAGCAATGGTGGGATCCACCTCCGCCTGGGCAACCACCTGCAGGGTGTAGGCAACGCCGCAGGACATGACGCCCGCGTAGAAAAGCTGGAACCAACCGCTGGCCAGATCCGAGAGCCCGGGCAATTCAAATCCCAGCATCGGATCGATGAAAAACATCAGGATGCAGGAAATAAAGCCTGCCACGAAGAACTGGATGCAGGACATTTTTACACCGTCAACTTTCGGTGAAAAATAGTCGATGCAGAGAATGTGTCCGGCGAAGAGGAAGGCGCAGCACAGGATGATGATGTCACCCTTGTTGATCCCGCCGAAACCGCCGTCCGCGGGGATGCAAAGAAGATAGAGACCCACAGCGGAAGCCGCCACACACGCCCAGAAGATGGGGCGTATTTTTTTCTTCAGAAAGAGACCGAACAGGGGAACCAGGATGACATACAGAGCGGTGATGAATCCGGATTTTCCCGCGGTGGTGTAGTACATGCCCACCTGCTGGACATTGCCGGCAGCCATCAGAAACAGACCGCAGCAGATTCCGCCGATCCAGAGCAGCCGCTTCTGCTTTGCCGGATCTTCCGGAACAGCAGCATCCAGGCTCTTGGCGACCGGGGCCGCACCGTCCGAAGCACCATCCAAAGCACCATCCAAAGCATCCGAATCCGCGTCCGGCCTGCCTTTGCTCCGCATATTCATGATGGCGATCACCGGCAGCAGCGAAACTCCGCCGATCAGGGTCCGGACGCCGTTGAAAGCGATGGGACTGATGGAATCCATGCCGCTTTTCTGAGCGACAAATGCTGTTCCCCAGATGAACGCTGTCAGGAAAAGCATCAGGCTGCCGCGAATCTGTCTGTTCATGTATCGTACCTGCCGCAGGGAGGGCCTGCGTCCTTTCGTAGGATTCTGTTCCACTATTGTAGCAGAGTGAAGGACAAAAGAAAAGAAGATGATGAGGCGGGAAGGCCGGAAGTCGGCGTACAGGAGCCCGCCCCATTCGGATCAAAAACCATACACCAGTATATGAATGATGTGGTA
>CAMNJK010000003.1 GCA_946541435.1 uncultured Bacillota bacterium | reverse complement strand
TGACCAGGCTGATGACCTGGGCCTGCTTGAAGGGGCCGATCATCAGGCTGTCGGTACGGAGAGCTTCCACGAAGAAGCGTTCCACAGAATAGAGCATGCCGTAGAGCAGGATGATCTGACCTTCAAATCCCCTGCTTTTTCCGATGGAATGGGATTTCCCTCCCGAACGGGGTTTTCCGTCCGGCTTCTGATTCCGGCTGCCTCCCCTGTCCATCCACAGAAGGAACAGGAACAGCAGGAAACACCAGATGGATTCATAGAGAAATGTAGGATGGACCGACTGACCGTCCGCAATGATGGCCCAGGGAAGGTCCGTGGGGCCGCCGTGGGCTTCGGAATTGAAATAGTTCCCCCACCGTCCGATGGACTGGGCCAGGGCGATGGATGGCGCCGCCAGATCCAGCAGATTCAGGGGCCGGATCTTCCAGCGGTGACAGAGCAGCGCAGCCACACCCAGTCCCGCGATCAGGCCGCCGTGGATGGCCAGGCCGCCGCCCCGGATATTGATGATGTGCCCCAGATCACCGGCATACCAGTCCCAGTGAAACAGCACATAATAAAGCCTTGCGCCGATGATCCCCGCAGGGATGCAGAACAGCACAAAATTCAGGATCTGATCGGACGTCAGTCCGTGGCTGGGCGCCCGCTTGCAGCAGAGAGCCGTCGCCAGGATCATCCCGATACAGATCAGGATGGCGTACCACATGATATCGATATTAAAAATGGTAAATGCTACAGGATCAGGAACTGGCATTGGACTCTCCTTATGGCCATTGTCAGACGGTCAGCGCAGGAACAGAGTCACTGACCGCAGCCACGTTTCACAGCAATTATTCGTGCTCACAGAGACCATCATACACGCTGGGATGCGCATGTTCAAGGGCGGTTTTCTCCATCGCTGCCCAAATCCGCCCCAGGTCATCGATCATCCGTAGGGCTGCACACAGACGAGTTATCTCATATATCCCCACACCGCATAGTCCCACACCGCATGCCCCCACACCGCAAAGGCTGGCCAGCCTTTGCATTCGCACCCCGGTCTAGCGCGGAAACACCGAGAGCGCGGACCGACCAGCCTTTGCGCGAAGACGCAGCGCCTGGGCCAGTCCCAGGACGCCGGCGCCGAAGGTCAGGATGGAAATGCCCAGGATGTAATCCTTCCATATTGAAGTGATCAGGAACATGCCGATGGTGCCGAACAGGGTGTAGCTGAAGTTGGCCAGGGAGGATGCCGAGCCGGTGTCGTGCTGCTGCAGGTTCAGCAGGATGGTGGTGGCGAAGGGCCGGGACACCGCTGACGTCATCATGGTGGGCGCGAAGCACATGGCGAAAAGCAGCGGCAGCCGGTGGCCCAGCAGGAACATGAGCACGCTGAACACCAGGCAGGAAATGAAGATGCCGAAGGTGACATTAAAAGCATTATAACGCCGGACTTTGATGTAGACCAGGGGACCCATGGCGGAGGCCAGGGCTGTTGCCGCGAAATAGAGACTGTAGCCGGTGGAGCTCAGACCGAACTGATTCTCATAGATGTAGGAACTGGCCGAGATGTAGGCCATCATGGGGATCTGGATCATGCCGATGCAGAGCAGAAAAGACCGAAAAGTCCGGTTTTGCAGCACGGCGCCCAGGCGCCCGAAGGTCTGGGCCGGGCTGACGTTCAGGCGCTCTTCCCGGGGCAGCGGGTCCACCATCAGAAGCGCCAGCACCAGGATCACCAGGGTAATGATCCCCTGCATGAAAAAATCCGCCCGCCAGCTGAAGAACCGATAGATCTGCGCGCCGATGAGAGGCGCCAGCACCGGACCCAGCACGCTGAAGACCTGGGCTGTGGCCAGGACTGTCCCCTGGGTCGCGCCGGTGAACTGGTCCTTGACGATGGCTGTGCTGACCGCCACCATGCATCCCGCCCCGATGGCCTGCAGGACCCGGGCGCCGATCAGCATGGCCACTGTAACGGAACATCCGCAGAGTGCGCTGGCCAGGATGTAGAGACTGACGCCGAAAACAATGGTGGGCCGCCGCCCCATCCGGTCGGATACGGGCCCGAACACCAGCATGCCGATGGCAAAGAACAGGAAAAACCCGATCAGGGTCAGATTCATGATGGAATCCGTGGTGTGAAAGTAAACCGCCATGTCCGGCAGGGCCGGCATGTACATGTCCGTTGACAGGGGCGCGATGGCGTTGCACATGGTGATCAGCGCGATCATTCCGCCCCGGCCCAGCCTGGGCTGGGGCATCCGCATATCCTGACTGCGATCCTTCTTTGTTTGATCCTTCCGTTTTTGATCCTTTTGTCTCTGCTCCTTCTGGTTCGTCATATCTTTCCTTCGTTTCAAGTGGTTTTTTATGTCAGCCCAGCGCCTCCCGGATCACCGACCAGGCTTCGATCAGCTTCGGCAGGGTCCACTGGGCGTTGGCGGGACTGGTGGAGGGCAGACATTCCGCCTCCCTGCCCAGATCGTCCCGGATGTAGCGGTTGTAGATCTGATGGGATTTCTTTCCGTTGCAATAGATCTTCCGGATGTCGCAGTGGTCCAGAATGATGTGCAGGTCGTTGCTCTTCACGTTCCGGATGCTGGCATCGGAGGATCCGGTGATGTCGCAGCTGGCGATGGAATCCCACAAAGCCAGGCCATGCCCTTTGACCAGCCTTTGCTTGTCTGCGATGGTCTCCGGCACCGGCGCGTCCAGCACGGCGGCCAGCACCTTCCAGAACCGGTTCTGGGGGTGGCCGTAAAAGAAATTCTGCTCCCGGGATTTCACCGAGGGGAAGGACCCCAGGATCAGGACCCGGCTCTGTTCAGTAAATAATGGTCCGAATGGATGCGCGATCATTTTTTGCCTCCTTCCGCCGCGGGATTCCCGGCTGTGTCCGCTGCATAATTCCCGGCTGTGTCCGCCGCGTCCTCCCTGCTCTCCTGCACGCACCACCAGGATACGGTGGCGATGATGACCACGGCGCCGGCCATGGCGAAAAGGCCCGGGACCTCTCCCGTGAAGATGGCTACCCAGACCGGGTTCAGCAGAGGCTCCAGCATGCCGATCAGGGAGCAGGCCAGGGGCGGGCAGTCCCTGGAAGCGATGCCGTAGAGCACATAGGGGATGCCCAGCTGGAACACACCCAGGATGGCCACGTACAGGATCTCCAGACCCAGCGGCGACCCGGCGGCAGCGGCAGTATCGGACATGACGCCCAAGAGGCCCAGGGGGACACCGATCAGGACCGTCATGGTATGGGCGATCAGGATGCCGCTCATCCGGGTGCTGTCATCATCGCCGCCCCTTCCCACCATGACGAACATCAGGGCCAGGAAGATGCCGGCCAGGATCCCCAGGAGGTTCCCCGCCACATTGCCCGGCGACAGCTGATCGAAGAAGAAGAGCACCATGCCCGCCAGGGTCACCAGGACCACGCCCACTTCTTTTTTTCGCATCTTCTGCCGGAAGAGCAGCGCGGACAGAAGCAGGATGAACACCGGCGCGGTATACTGGAGCACGATGGCGTTGGCCGCGGTGGTCAGCTTGTTCGCCATGGTGAAGAGCGTGGCGGAGAAGCACAGGCCGATCCCCGCGAAAAAAGAATACCGGTTCAGCTTGAAGCCCACCGATGCCTTCATCATATAGACGGCCATCACACTTCCGGAGATGGCGCTGCGGACCCCGGCGATCATGAAGGGGCTCCAGGAGATCAGTTTGATGAAGAGCCCGCCGATGCTCCACATACAGGCAGTGATCACCATGATCATCATGGCTCTTCTTTTTTTGCTCAGTTCGTTCATTTTGATCTATACCCGGATGGTCAGCGTGTTCAGCCCCAGCAGATTCTGGTACTGCACGCTTTCAGCGATATCGAAAACCATTCTGATGCCCATGTTCCTGAACCTGCCGCAAAGAATGGCTGAGCCGCCCACCATCATGATGCTGAGGGCATTGATGAAGAGCACCACCGGGAAATACAGGCCCACCGCGCTCATGGCCTCCATTCCGATATGATTGTCGGCAAAATAAATCGAAACCAGTCCGTTGACTGAGCCGATGGCCATCAGGAAAACCTGGGCCGGCAGCAGCCGGAACATCTGCTTTGCGATGATTCTGGTATTTGCTTTTGGATCTTCCTGTTTTCTGTACATCGTGGTTTAAGGGTCCTCCCGGGGGCGCGGCCTTTCGGCCTGCAATATTATAGCTCCATTCCGGAAGCAGGCGCAATGCCAAACATTTTTTCACCTATTGAGCATTCCCCGCCCCGAATGTATAATAATGAGTATCATTTACTGAAATCAAACGAAGTCACAGGAGAAGCTGATTATATGAAACTTGGAATCGTCGGACTGCCGAATGTCGGCAAGAGCACACTGTTTAACGCAATCACAAAGGCTGGCGCAGAGGCGGCCAACTATCCCTTCTGCACCATCGAACCCAACATCGGCGTGGTCACCGTGCCGGATGAACGGGTCACCAGGCTGTCGGAGATCTATCACTCCAAGAAGACCATCTACACCACCATCGAATTCTGCGACATCGCCGGCCTGGTCAAGGGCGCCAGCAAGGGCGAGGGCCTGGGGAACAAATTCCTGGGTCACATCCGGGAGGTGGAAGCCATCGTGCACGTGGTCCGCTGCTTTGAAGACGGCAACGTGGTCCATGTGGACGGCCGGATCGACCCCATCTCCGATATCGAGACCATCAACATGGAGCTGATCCTGTCCGATATGGAAGTCCTGGAGCGCCGCATCCAGAAGACCACCAAGAACCTGAAGGGCGACAAATCCCTGCAGAAGGAACTGGATCTCCTGAAGCGGGTGGCTGCCTTCATCGAAGACGGGACCTCCGCCCGGGCCATGGACCTGGACGATGAAGAGGCCGCTTTCGTGAAAAGCCTGGACCTGCTCTCCTACAAGCCTGTGATCTACGCCGCCAACGTATCCGAAGAGGACGCGGCCGGCGAGGACAATGAATATGTGAAAGCCGTACGGGAGTATGCCGAAAAGGAAGGCTCCGGCGTGGTGGTCATCTGCGCCAAGGTGGAAGCGGAGCTTTCAGAGCTGGACGATGAGGAACGGGAAATGTTCCTGGAGGAACTGGGCATCGAGGAAGCCGGTCTGGAAAAGCTGATCAAATCCTCCTACGCCCTGCTGGATCTGATCTCCTTCATCACCACCGGCGAGGACGAGACCCGGGCCTGGACCATCAAGCGCGGCACCCTGGCCCCCCAGGCTGCCGGAAAGATCCACACCGACTTCGAACGGGGCTTCATCCGTTCCGAGACCATCGCCTATGACAAGCTGATGGAAGCGGGCGGCAAGCTCAGCACCGCCAAAGAGCACGGCTGGCTGCGGTCCGAAGGCAAGGACTACGAAGTCAAGGACGGCGACATCTGCCACTTCCTGTTCAACGTATAGTATCGTTCGTTGAATACCGTTTCTTATGAAAGTCAGGCGGCCCCTCTGTGAAGGGGCCATTTTTCTTTTGGCGCCGGTACCCCGCAAGGGTCCGGCCAGCCTTTGCTTATCGGTCCAGATCGTCCTGCAGGGACTTGCCGCTGTTGGATGCCACGGCCGGCGCCAGGGATAATCCCACCACGCCCCCCAGGATCAGGACGCCGCAGATATAATGATACCAGTAGAGGGGTTCCCCCAGGATCAGGGCCCCGGCGATGATGGACACCAGCGTGGAGGCGCTGTTGAAAGCCGTGGACTGGATGATCTGCATATGGGCCAGCATGAAGGCCATGAACTGGGCCGACAGGAGGATGCAGAAGATCCCCAGGAAGGACACCCAGATGACGAACCGGGGATGGGTCAGCGGTTCGAACATCCCCGACAGATCATGGCTGGCCAGGGCCCGGATCAGCGCTGCCCCGAAGAAGATCACGAATCCGCCCACGGCGATGCACTCGGTGATCTCCAGCGGCTTGAACACCCCCCGGACATACCGGGCGGATACATTCTGGCAGGCCATGAAGAGACTGCTGATGATCATAATGACCAGGCCCTTCACATTCAGGTGGATGTCCGTGGCGTTCAGAACGATCAGTACCAGCAGGGCTGACACCGTCATGATCACGAAGAAATACTGCAGCCTGGTGGACTTCTCACCCAGCACGATCCGGCCGATGACCTTGGCGAAGATCGGCGTCATGGCATAGACGATGGCGCCCTCGATGGACGTGGAGAAATACATGGCGAAGATCTGAAAGATCATGAAGAGGATGTAGAAGGACGCGGTCATATAAAGCTTCCCTTTTGGCCGGCCGGGCTTCTTCTCCGGATAGAACCCCAGGGCTTTACTGATCCCCCCGAACACGAGAACGCCGATCAGCGCCGCAGCATAGCGATAGGCAAGCAGGATCAGCGTGTCCCCGTAGGGCACGCATTGTTTGATCCCGAAGAAAGAAAAACCGATGGACAGGGTGAATGCCACTCCGGCCGCATACAGTTTCCATTGACTTACTTCTTTCGCTTTTACTGATTCTTCACGCATAGTTCTTCCTTCTTGTCATTTATTCTGTCAGGTCCGCGCCGTCAGGTCAACTCAGAGGAACACGCCCCTGATGAAGATCTCCAGCCCGATAAAGATCAGGATGCATCCGCCCAGGATCCCGGCCTTGCCCGCCAGCCGCGCGCTCAGTTTCCTGCCGGCGGTCAGGCCGCCCATGCAGATCACGAAGGTCACACAGGCGATGATCACCGCGGCGACGATGGCGCTGACCCAGCTGTAGTTCGCGATGGCGAAGCCCACCGACAGTGCGTCGATGGATGTAGCCACCCCCTGCAAAAGCAGGACAGGCCAGGTCAGGACTGGGGCTTCTGACGACTCAGCTTCCTTTTCCGGCCGGACCGCGTCCAGGATCATTTTCCCGCCGATCCAAAGCAGCAGGATCAGGGCGATCCAGGGAATGAATCTTTCGAATGTCCGGAAGGCCTGCAGCAGCATGTGCACGCAGAACCATCCCGCCACCGGCATGAGGAACTGAAAAAAACCATACGTACCGGCGATCAGGCATTGCCTGCCCCGCCGCATCCCGGGTTCATTCAGCCCGTTGGCAATGGACACCGAAAAAGCGTCCATTGCAAGCCCGATGCCGAGCAATATGCTGTTTAAGACAAACGAAATCATCTTCAGGTCCTCATCCTTCTGCAGTGTTGGCGCTGCTATCCCAGCCTTTGACCGTTCAGGTACGGCAGCACCCGATAAAACGGGAAACCGATCACATTATCCATGTCACCGTCGATGTGGTCCACATACTTGCCGAAGGTCTCCTGGATGGCGTAGCCGCCGGCCTTGTCATAGGGCTCCGGGGTCTGCACATAGGCCCTGAGTTCCTCGTCGCTGTAATCCCCGAAATACACATCCGTCACATCATAGAGGCAGCGCTTAGGCACGCCGGCGAGCAAAGGCTGGCCGGTGCCTTCATCCGGCCCTGGATTCGCCGCCGTATCCATCAGACAGACCCCGGTGATGACCTGGTGACACTTCCCCCGCAGCCGGGACAGGACTTCAAAAGCTTCCTCCTCGTCCGCGGGTTTCCCTATAATTTTTCCATCATACACCACCACGGTGTCCGCCGCAATGATCAGCCCGCGATTTCGGGCCGCCACATGACCAGCTTTTGCAAAAGACAGATACATGACCGCGGTCTCCGCGGTCATGTCAAACGGCAAATGTTCGTCGATGTCCGCGGGGCAGACCCGGGCGCGAAAGCCGTTCTTCTCCAGCATCTCGATCCGTCTCGGCGAGGCGCTTGCCAGCACGATATCTTCTCTCTTCATCTACATACTCCCGGGATCTACAGATTGGCCACAGCTTCCTTCAGGACCTGGCCGATGGGGTCATGGATCACCAGATCCGCCCGGCCGTCGTAGGATGTGCTGCTCTTGTTGATCAGCACCAGGTGCCTGCCGCGGAAATAGTTGACGAAGCCGGCCGCCGGATAGACCACCAGAGATGTGCCGCCGATGATCAGTACGTCCGCATTGCTGATGGCGTCCACCGCGCCGCGGATCTGGGCGTCGTCCAGGGCCTCCTCATAAAGGACCACGTCCGGCTTGACGATGCCGCCGCATTTGTCGCACTTGGGAATGTGTCCGTCGCAGTGGGCCGGGTCCATGACATAATCCAGGTCAAAGAACTTGCCGCAGTCCATGCAGAGGTTGCGGAGCACCGAACCGTGCACCTCGTAGACCGTCTTGCTGCCGGCCTTCTGATGCAGTCCGTCGATGTTCTGGGTGACGATGGCCTTCAGCTTGCCCATTTCCTCCAGCTTTGCCAGAGCCAGATGGGCCGGGTTGGGCTGGGCCTCAGGATAGACCATGTTGTTTTTGTAGTAATCGTAGAAGGTCTCCGTATCCCGCAGGAAAAAGCTGTGGGAGATCATCTGCTCCGGAGACATCCCGTAGCTCTGTTTCGCGTTGTACAGACCCTGCTCCGAACGGAAATCCGGAATGTTGCTCTCGGTGGAGACGCCCGCCCCGCCAAAGAATACAATGTTGTCGCTCTCTTTCAGGATCTTTGTCAGTTCTTCATACATGGTTATTCTCCTTTCTTGGTTGCGACGCGGCCCATTGTCCCGTTGCCGCGATTCGGTTTGATGCGGTCCACCACTGCGATGATGACCACCGCTCCCGCTGCCGTTGCCAGGGTCGCGATCAGTGTCAGCGTCTTCGCCCCGCTGACATCCAGGATCCATCCGCCCAGCAGGCTGGAAAAGATGGTGGTCACCGTGATCATGGTGGTGAACAGGGCCTGCCCCCGGACCGCTTCCCCGGGGCTCATGTTCTCACCGGTGAAGTAGACCATCCCGGGCAGGAAGAGGGCGAAGGATACCAGCTGGAAAAACTGGGCCGCGAAGATCATCCCCACGGATCCGGCCAGCCAGCAGAGGCCGATCTTGACCAGGAATCCCACCGAGGCCGCCTTCAGCAAAAGCTGGCAGGAGAACCGCCTCTTCAGCCTGCTGAAGAACACCATGGTGGGGATCTCCAGGAAGGCCATGACGGCCAGGATCCTGCCCATGTCCTCGCTGGTGCCGCCCACGTCGGTCACGATCTGGATCATATAATTGTTCAGGGTGGCGTTGCTGAAGAACAGCCCCACCACGCCCAGGTTCAGCACGAAAAACAGTTTGTTCCGCCGGATGAATTCCATCAGGCTGATGGGCTCCGCCGGGTCGTCGGTGCCCTGCGCCGGGTCGGCCTTCTCTGCCGGCGCCGCTGCTTCGGCCCCTGCTGCTTCGGCCACCGCTGCCGCTCCGGCCTTGAGGTCGCTCCCGGGCCCGGCCAGCCTTTGCATGTCCTTCTGCGCTTTGGCCCGGTCAAAGGTCCGCTTTGTCAGCAGCAGACTGACCAGGAGCATGGCGCAGGTGATCTCCGCCGTCACCGGCAGGCTCATGATCCCCAGGTGCTCCACGATGGTCCCCAGCACCGCGCAGAGGATGGAATAGGCCAGGGAGCCCACGCTGCGGGCCACCCCGAAATTCACCGGGATCCCGCTTTCCTCCAGCTTGAAGGTCAGGGAGTTGAACATGGGCTGCAGCACCGTGTGCCAGGCGATCAGCAGGATGAATGTCACGCTCAGGGCCGCGCTGCCCCCGCCGAAGAAAAACATGCCCAGGGTGAAGATCATCATCATCACGGTCATCAGGGCCGAGATCCCGATGGCGCCGATCCTGGCCGACTGGTCCGCCAGGTTTGCCGTCAGGGGCTGGAGGATCACCGCCAGGATGTTTGCCACCGCCAGGGTGACGCCGATGCCGGAATTGGAATACCCCCTGGCCAGCAGGAACACCGAGGCGAAACTGCTGACCACCGCGTAGATCATCCAATAGGTCCCGAATATGCTTCCGTACCAGAAATTCAGTTGCTTGCTCATAAATATCGTTTGCTCAGGTTACAGTTTACAGGTCGTAATACAGCGAAAATTCGGCCGGATGCGGGATGGCGTTCACCTTCTCGAAATCCTTGGTCCTGCGCACGATCCACTGGTCGATCAGGGCCTGGGGGAAGACGCCCCCCGCCGTCAGATAATCGTGGTCCGCCTCCAGGGCGCGGATGGCCTCCAGCAGGTTGGTGGGCAGGGACTGCACTTCCTTCTTCTGCTCATCGGAGAGGTCATACAGGTTGAAGTCGTAGGGTCCCCAGCCGCCGGTCATGGGATCGATCTCGTTTTTGATGCCGTCGATGCCCGCCATCAGGATGGCCGCGAAGGCATAGTAGGGATTGCAGGTGCCGTCGGGATTTCTCAGCTCGAACCGCTTGGTCTCCGGTGTCTTGGCGTAGGCCGGGATCCGGATGACGGAGCTTCTGTTGGCCGTGGCGAAGCCGATGGTGACCGGCGCTTCGAAGCCCGGCACCAGCCGCTTATAGGAGTTGGTGGACGGGTTGGTGAAGGCGCAAAGGCTGGCCGCGTGTTTCAGCAGTCCTCCCATGAAGTACATGGCTGTCTTCGAAAGATGGGAGTACTCATCTCCGTAGAAGAGGGGCTTGCCGTCCTTGAACAGGTGCATGTGGACATGCAGTCCCGAGCCCGCTTCATCGTAGATGGGCTTAGGCAGGAAAGTGGCTGTCCTGTTGTCCTCCACCGCGGCATTCTTGATGATGTACTTGGCGATCATGGTGGCATCCGCCATCTGGGTCATCTCGCCCAGCTCGACTTCGATCTCCACCTGGCCGGGGCCGCCCACCTCATGGTGGTGGTACTTGACCTTGACGCCCCAGTCTTCCAGCAGCATGCACATGCGCGCTCTGGTGTTGTAGGTGATGTCCTGGGGAATGTCCGCATGATAGCCCTTCTTCCGGCCCACCTGATATCCCTTGTTCCGGATATCGTCTTCGATGGCCGTGTTCCACTCTGCCTGGGTGGTGTCCACCTCGCAGAATACGCTGTCCGGCCGGGCTGCGTAGGCCACCCGGTCAAAAAGGTAGAATTCGTATTCCGGGCCCACGATCATCTGGTCCGCGATCCCCAGATCCCGCATGTATTTCTCCGCCGCCAGGGAGACATTTCTGGGGTACTGGTCAAAGGGTCTGTTCTCCGGTTCATCGATGATGAACACATCGCCCATCATGGTGATGGTGGGGACCTCCACGAAATTGTCCACGATGGCCGTGGTCAGGTTGGGGATGAACACCATGTCGGACTTCTCGATGGGCGCGTATCCGTAATTGGATCCGTCAAACCCGATGCCGTCGGTCATGGTCCTCTCCGTAAAACGGTCCGCGGGGATGGACAGATGTCTCCATCTTCCCTCCAGGTCCACCATCTTGAAATCGATCATCTCGATCCCTTTTTCAGCAATGACTTTTTTCACATCCGCAACTGAATTGAACATTGATCCTCTCCATTCCGTTAATATATTTGTGATGCGACACGTCTGTCAGACGGTCTCTTCAAATTCACTGCCGCAGTGGGGGCATTTGATCCGGATGCGCCCGGCGCCCACCGGCACCTGCAGGCTGCCCTTGCAGGCGGGACAGATAAAGATCCGTTTTCCCGGCGCAGGCTTCTGCTTCCTGCGGGGCTTCTCTCTGCGGCCGGAGGCGCCGCCCGCCGGTCCGGCATAGCCGCCGTAACCGCCGTAGGGGTTGGGCCGTGCTCCGCCGCCGTAGCCCGTGCTCCCGGATCCGCCTCTGCCGCCGGTGACCCTGGCCTTGAGCTGCAGGTATTTCATGTTCTCCTGCTGACGTCTGCCGATGTTTCTGCTGAACATGCGGCTGTAGACGAGGATCAGGAGCGCCACCACGATCATGTTGATGATCCGCCGGGTCACAAAAATACCGATGATCAGCAGTATGGCGCAGATGATCAGCAGGAACCGGTTCAGCTCATCCGATCCATACCGTCCCATCATATATCTGGATATCCAGTTTCTGAATCCGTTCATTCATTTCCTCCTATCGTGTCAGGTTCTGTTCTGGTCTTGATCTTGTCATGGTCCTGTATTGTCCGGGCTCAGTCTGTACTGCCGAAGACCTTCTGGGCCGCTTCCACCGACCGCATGGCGTCTCTGCAGTAGAAGTCCGCGCCGATGGACATGGCGTACTCTTCTGTGAGCACTGCGCCGCCCACCATGACTTTGCAGTCCGGCGCCGCGGCCTTCACCGCCGCGATGGTCTCCTCCATGCTGCCCAGGGTGGTGGTCATCAGCGCAGAGAGTCCCACCAGACGGATGTCCCTCTTCCGGACGGTCTCCACGATCTCCTCCGCGGGCACATTCTTGCCCAGGTCGATCATGCGAAAACCGTAATTCTCCATGATCACTTTGACGATGTTTTTGCCGATGTCGTGAATATCGCCCTGCACGGTGGCGATCACCACCTCGCCCAGAGACACCCCTGCCTGGCCGGAATCCGCCAGCCTTTCCTTGATCACATCGAAGCCTGCCTGGGCTGCCGTAGCAGCCTGGAGCATCTGGGGCAGGAAAAGGGTCCCCGCCTCAAACTGCTTCCCCACCCGGTCCAGCGCCGGGATCAGGTAGCTGTTGACGATGTCCATCTCTGTATGCTCCCGCAGCAGTTCCTGCACCGCAGTGACGGTCTCCTTCAGGAGTCCCCGCTCCACCGCGCGGAACAGGTCATGGTCCGCCGGGCCGCCGGATGCTCCGCCGTCTGGCGAAGGGCCGCCGGATGCTCCCGGATCACCAGCCTTTGCTCCGCCGTCAGGGGCCGGGCCGCCGGCCTGAGACGGTGCTCCGGTCTGGACCTGCACCTCTGCGCCAGCGTCCACAATGCTGCGGATCGCCTTTTTATCCGTGTATCGTTCGATAAAATCCTGGGCGGTCTCATCCGCGTTCTTCAGGACATTGAATGCGAAGATGGACGCCATCATATCCTCATCGTTGGGATTGATGATGGGCATATCCAGACCGTTTTCCATGGCCATGGTCAGGAATGTCCGGTTGATCACCGGCCGCAGGGGCAGTCCGAAACTGACGTTGGACACGCCGAGAGCCGTATGCAGACCCAGCCGGTCTCTGACCATGCGCACCGCCCGCAGGGTCTCATTGACTTCCTTTTGCTGGGCGGAAGCGGTCAATGTCAGGCAGTCGATGATCACATCCTGCCTGGGGATCCCATAGTCCATGGCCCGGCGCAGGATCCGCTCGGCGATGGCAAACCGTTCCTCCGCCGTCCCGGGGATCCCCTTCTCGTCCAGGGTCAGGCCGATGACAGCCGCCCCGTATTTTTTCACCAGGGGCAGGATGGCATCCATCACCTTCTCCTCCCCGTTGACCGAGTTCACGATGGGCTTGCCGTTGTACACCCGCAGCGCCGCTTCGATGGCCCGGGGATTCGACGAATCGATCTGCAGGGGCAGGTCTGTGATGGACTGGATCTTCTTGATCATGCGCGGCATCATTTCCGCTTCATCCAGCCCCGGCACCCCCACGTTCACGTCCAGGATCCGGGCGCCGGCTTCCGCCTGATCGATGGCCTGTCCCAGGACGTAATCAAAATCTCCGTCCAGCAGGGCCTGCTTCATCCGCTTCTTTCCGGTGGGGTTCAGCCGCTCACCGATCACTGTGATCTGATCTACGGGCACCACCTTGCTGCGGCTGGAAAGCTTCAGGGGCGCGCCGGAAATATCCCTCTCGGAAGTGATCCAGCGGATCCCGTCGCCAAAGCCCGGCTTCAAAGGATCCCCTGCTCCGCCGCCCCGGGCATGCCGGATGGACTCGAATGCTTTCACGTCCTCCGCGATCCTGCGGATGTAGTCCGGGCTGGTGCCGCAGCAACCACCCAGGAGGTTCACACCGGACCGGATATAGGGCTGCATGGTCTCGGCAAACTGATCGGGCGTGATGTTGTAGGCCCCCGTGGCCGGATCGGGAAGCCCCGCGTTGGGTTTTGCAAAGACTGGCAGGTCCGTGTATTCCTGCAGCTGGCGGATCATGGGATAGATCTGGTCCGGTCCCAGGGAGCAGTTGATGCCCATGGCATCCACGCCCAGGCCTTCCAGACAGACGGCCATGGCCTCCAGACTGGTCCCGGTAAAGGTCCTGCCGCCCTCATCAAAGGACATGGAGACCAGCACCGGCAGGTCGCAGTTTTCTTTCGCGGCCAGCACCGCCGCCCGGACCTCGTAAAGGTCTGTCATGGTCTCGATCACCACCAGGTCCGCGCCAGCCTTTGCGCCGGCCAGCACCAGCTTCTGATAGGTCTCATACCCTTCCTCGAAGGTCAGATCGCCCAGGGGCTCCAGCATTTCTCCCAGCGGTCCCATATCCAGGGCCACGAAAACTTCACGGCCGGCCCTGCAGGCCTCCGCCTGCACCTTCCGGGCCGGGGCCAGCAGCCTTGCGATATCCTCTTCGATCAGATCGCCCCGCTGCTGCACCCTGCCGTGGTTCACTGTGAACACCGGTGCGTAAATGATGTCCGATCCCGCCTCCACATACTGACGGTGGATGTCCTCCACCACCTGGGGGTGATCCAGCAGATAATCATTCTGATCCTCGCCGGACTGCATGCCCGCCTGCTGCAGCATGGTGCCCATGGCGCCGTCAAGAATGTATGTTTTTTGTTTCAAATCCAGTGGCATATCTCTAACTCCCATAAATAATATTATCTCCCGCGGCGGATCCGCAGTTGACATTTTATATCATTTTAATACCCGCGGTCCTGATTTACAATGTTCAATCGGTGAATAATCTTTTGCGAATGCAATAATTTGCTCCTGCTCCGGAACGGTCAGTTCTGCGCCTTGTATACTGCCGGCATATCATGACGACTGACTTAAAGCTTCTTTGTATCGTCGCGGTATCGTCGCATACCCCGGGCCGCGTATTTCAGAAATATCAAACAATTAAATGAATTTATTTGAAACCGACAATTCCTAAAATAATTGATGTAACCGGTTACCTCCGTTAGTTTTCCTACTGTTAGTGTTGATTAACCGCCAGTTTATTCTGTATATTTTCATTAAGATTGATAAAAATTGGACAAACTAATGCATGTTGTTTGAACGAAATGAGGTATGTAGAGTATGAGCAGATTGGAATTCAAACAAAAAAGCCAGGCACAGAAGGAAGTCGAGGCTCTGTACGATGATCTTCAGCGCAGAGTTATAGCCTCCCCGCCGAGCCAGTGTCAGGTCGACATGACCTGCTCCTTCCTGAAAATGTGTCAGGCCCAGTCCTGCGGCAAATGTGTGCCCTGCAGGTCTGGCGTACATCAGATGATCGTGATTCTGGAACGCATTCTGGACCTGGATGACCCCAGCTCTGAGGCTGATCTGGGACTGCTTCAGCAGACCGCGGAAGCTGTCCGCGATTCTTCCGACTGCGCCGTGGGCTCCGAAACAGCAGAGATCGTCCTGAAGAGTCTCCAGAACTTCCGGGATGACTACCTGTCACATATCCACTACAACAGATGTTCAGACAGCGTGCTGGATCTGCGGAATACCGTTCCCTGCGTCGCCAAGTGTCCGGCAGAAGTGGACATTCCGGGCTATATCGCTCTGGTCAAGGCCGGCAGATACGACGATGCGGTCAAGCTGATCCGCAAGGACAACCCCTTCCCCACTGTCTGCGCACTGATCTGCGAGCACCCCTGCGAGGGACACTGCAGAAGAAATATCCTCGACTCTTCACTGAACATCAGAGCACTGAAGAGATTCGCGGTGGACAATTGCTCCGACGAAGTTCCCATCCCGGAGAAGATGGACGAGACCGGCAAGAAGATCGCCATCATCGGCGGCGGCCCCAGCGGCCTGACCGCGGCCTACTATCTCTCACTGATGGGCCACAAGACCAAGATCTTCGAACGCCGCAAGCAGCTGGGCGGCATGCTCCGCTACGGCATTCCGGGATATCGTCTCCCCAGAGAACGTCTGGATTGGGACATCAACCACATCCTTTCCGCCGGCGTCGATGTACAGCTGAATGCTGATATCAATACCGAAGAAGCCGTTGAGAAGCTCATGGAAGAATTCGATGCTGTCTATGTTGCCATCGGCGCGCACAACTACAAGATGATCGGCATTGAAGGCGAAGAAAGCAAGGGCGTCATCTCCGCAGTGGATATGCTCCGCGGCATCGGTGACGAAGAAATGCCGGACTTTGAAGGAAAACGCGTTGTGGTCGTCGGCGGCGGCAACGTTGCCATGGACGTGGCGAGAACAGCCATGCGTCTGGGCGCGGCCCACGTGGACATCGCCTACAGAAGACGTAAGGTGGATATGACAGCCCTGCCCGAGGAAATCGACGGCGCCATCGCAGAAGGCTGCCGGCTCCTGGAGCTCAGGACCCCGGTCCGGATCGAATCCGATGAAGACGGCAACGTCAAGGCGCTGGTGGTCAAGCCCCAGAAGGTCGGCCCCTACGACGCCTCCGGACGTCCGAAATCCTTCCCGGCACAGAAAGACGAGATCGCCCTCCCCGCCGACATCGTGGTCGGCGCCATCGGCCAGGAGATCGACTCCGAGGTATTTGAAAAGGCTGGCGTTTCCGTTCTCTGGAAGAAACTGAATACAGATGAGACCATGGCTGTGGAAGGCATGGAAGGTGTGTTCGCCGGCGGCGACAGTGTTACCGGCCCGTCCACCGTTATCAACGCCATTGCTCAGGGCAGAGTCGCAGCCGCCAACATCGACAACTATCTTGGATTCAACCACGAGATCAAGTTGGAGATGGATATCCCGGCACCGTCACTGGATGACTACTTCAAGTGCGGCAGATCCGAGATGACCTTCCGTCATCCGGACGAAAGAAACCGCGACTTCGGCGAATTCGAAGTCGGCCTGCTTTTGGAAGAAGCGGTTCAGGAAGCCAGCCGCTGCCTGAGATGCGACTGCAATAACCTTGGTGCATTCAGAGGAGGGAGGCACACAACATGGTAAATATCACGATCAATGGACTCAAAACAAGCGTGCAGGAAGGCACCACCATCATGGCCGCCGCCAAAACGGTGGGCATCGAGATCCCTCACATCTGTTTCTGGGAAGGAATCAACGAGATCGGCGCCTGCAGGATCTGCGTCGTCGAACTGGAAGGCAAGGACAAGCTGGTCTCCTCCTGCAACACTGTAGTTGAAGAAGGCATGGTGGTCTACACCAACAGCCCCCGGGTACGGCGGGCCCGCCACATCAACACCCAGCTCCTGCTGGCGGAGCACGACTGCAAGTGCGCCACCTGCTACAGAAGCGGCAACTGCGTCCTGCAGAACATCGCCAGAGACCTGGGCGTTATCACCAACAAGTATGAAGATGCTACGGACGAGTTCCGCTGGGACAAGTCCTTCCCGCTGATCCGGAACGCCGGCAAGTGCCTCACCTGCATGCGGTGCGCTCAGGTCTGCGACCACATCCAGACCATGAACGTCTGGGAAAAGCTGGGCACCTCCTACCGGACCACCGTCGGTGTCAAGAACGGCCTGGAGATCAAAGAGGCCAACTGTTCCCTCTGCGGCCAGTGCATCACCCACTGCCCGGTAGGCGCCCTGACGGAGCGGAATGATACCCTCAAGGTCCTGAACAAGCTGGGCGATCCCGACACCATCACCATGGTCCAGTTCGCGCCGGCCGTCCGTGTGGCCTGGGGCGAAATGGTCGGCCTGAACCGCGTGGAACAGACCACCGGCAAACTGGTGGCTGCCCTGAAGCAGGTCGGCTTCGACTATGTATTCGACACCGTCTACTCCGCAGACATGACCATCATGGAGGAAGGCAGCGAGCTGATCCAGCGGCTGGGCAACAAGGACGGTCACAAATGGCCCATGTTCACTTCCTGCTGCCCGGGCTGGCTCCGTTTCGTACAGCTGGAGTATCCGGAGCTGATCCCGAACCTGTCCACGGCCAAATCCCCGCAGCAGATGTTCGGCGCCCTCAGCAAGACCTACATGGCCGAAAAGCTGGGCATCGATCCGGCGAAGATCTTCTCCGTCTCCATCATGCCCTGTACCGCCAAGAAATATGAGTGCGATGTTGACGTACTGAACGATTCCGGCTACCGGGATGTGGACTGTGTCCTGACCACCCGTGAGCTGGACAAGCTGATCTCCATCGACGGCATCAAGGCCGCTGCTCTGCCGGAAGTTCCTTATGACAGCTTCTTCGGCGAAGGCACCGGCGCGGGCGTCATCTTCGGCGCCACCGGCGGCGTTATGGAAGCAGCTCTGCGTTCCGCTTACTTCCTGATCACCGGCGAGAATCCTCCGGTGAACGCATTCCAGAATGTCCGCGGCATGGACGGCTGGAAGGAATCCACCTTCACCGTGGCCGGCATCAAGCTCCGGGTCGCTATCGCCAGCGGTCTGGGCAATGCCCGCAAGCTGATCGAGGCCATCAAGGCAGGCGAAGTCGCCTACGATTTCGTTGAGATCATGGCATGTCCGGGCGGATGTTCCGGCGGCGGCGGTCAGCCGATCCACGACGGAGAGGAACTGGCCCAGCTGCGTGGCAGCGAACTCTACAACATCGACAACACGCTGGACATCCGTTTCTCCCACGAGAACCCCACCGTCCTGATGACCTACGAAGAGTTCCTGGAAAAGCCCAATTCAGAGAGGGCCCACCACCTGCTCCATACGGATGTACATCAGTGGACGCTGTGACATCACCGTTAACATAACCTTCACATCACATACCTGCGGACCGGTCTGTATGCAAAAGCAGGCCGGTCCCTGTTTTTTGGCCGCGTGGATTCCTTGGTTAGTTCCGGCTGTGTGGATTCCTTGGCGGGTCGGGCCGCGGCAATGCCGGCTGCGTAAACGGCTCGCCTTTTTTCCTTGGATTTCACTGTTTGACCGCGGTCTGCCCATGGTCTGCCCGCGAGCAGACTGCCCTGCTGGTAAACTGGATTTTTATCAGGCGCAGTTTACCAACATGCGGACGGACTTTTCAAAAAAAGGTGTGAATCATGAAATTAATTGACCATATTTTATACTCAAGTGGTTAAATATATATAGGAGAAAGCTAATTTTACCAACCGCGCGCCCTTTTGCTGGTAAAACCCGGTGGTCAAAAAATGGATTTGCCCACTTTCTTAATAAGGCGCCCGTTCAAATCAAATAAAGGAAAACGAAATGGGACTGAACGATACTCCAAGAGCGAACAGGATCCACATCGGCCTGTTCGGATGCCGCAACGCCGGCAAATCATCACTGATCAACGCCCTGACCGGGCAAAACCTGGCCATTGTTTCGGATACGCCCGGCACCACCGCTGATCCCGTATTCAAATCCATGGAGCTTCATCCCGTGGGACCGGTGGTCTTCATCGACACTGCCGGCTTTGACGATGAAGGCGAGCTGGGCCAGCTGCGGGTAAAAAAGACTGCTGAGATCATCGACCGGACGGACCTGGCCATCGTGGTCATTGACGGCACTGCCCCAGATCCGCAGCCTGAATCTGATCTGAATCCATCGTCCGGAATCTCTGCTGACCTGAACCAGCAATGGGTCCGGCAGCTGCAGGACCGGAAGATCCCTGTCATCACTGTGATCAACAAATGGGATCGCCTTACGGAACCACAGCGGGATGCGGTCATGCAGGCCTGCAACGCCTCCGCTGGCTGCAGCGCCTCAAACATTTCATCCGCTAATGCTGCCAGCGCGCGTGCTTCCCGTCCCATTCCCGTCAGCGCAGTGACCGGCGAAGGCATCGAAGCCCTGCGGCAGGCCATCGCGGATGCTGTCCCGGAGGATGCCATGCGGGAACGGATCCTGGGTGATCTGGCAGGCAGCGGAGACCTGGCGCTCCTGGTCATGCCCCAGGACATCCAGGCACCCAAGGGCCGCCTGATCCTGCCCCAGGTGCAGACCATCCGGGAGCTTCTGGACCGCAGATGCACCGTAGTATCCACCACCGCAGACGGATTCAGCCGCGCCCTGGATGCCCTGAGCCGCGACCCTGATCTGATCATCACCGACTCCCAGTGCTTCGGTATGGTATACGAGAAAAAACCGGCAGGCACAAAGCTGACTTCTTTTTCGATCCTGCTGGCCGCAGCCAAGGGAGACATCCATGTCTTCACGGAAGGCGCCGCAGCCATCGAAGCGGCGGCGGGTTCTGCCTTCAGGAACAAAGCGGCGGCGAGTTCTGCAGCGGCGGATTCTGCAACTGTGGATTCTGCAGCAGCGGATTCTGCAGCGGATCCCGCCGAACCGGAGCTTTTCCGTGTGCTGATCGCCGAAGCCTGTACTCACGTGCCGCTGAACGAAGACATCGGTACCGTCAAGATCCCCCGCCTGCTGAACAAGATCTTTGGCGACCGGGTCCGGATCACCAATGTGCGGGGCAATGACTTCCCGTCAGTCAGTGAACTGAAGGAATATGATCTGATCATTCACTGCGGGGCCTGCATGTTTAACCGGCAGCACGTCATGAGCCGGATCGCTTCGGCGCGGGAGGCCGGGGTTCCCATCACCAATTACGGTATCTTCCTGGCCTGGGCCAACGGCATCCTGGACAAGGTGGTCCTGCCCTGACATCGCGGTATCTTACTCCGCCAGTAGGTGGTCCTGCCCTAGCTGCAAGAACTCCTCACGGACGGCGCAGCGCCAACGGCAAGGCCCTTGCCACAGGCAACGGTCGTTAAACAATTTTCCCTTATAATTGCCGAAAATTGTTTGGCGCCAAACAATTTCAGCGGTTTTGGTCGTATTTTTGTTTCACAAAAGGGCGGCTATGCTGCATACGGCAGCACAAATATCATGAAAAAGAATAAAAAATTGGGACAATGCCCTCTTCCGGTCTGTTTTCCGCCGGGGACTTGTCCCAAATTTTTTATCAAAATCCTTGATATTGTTTACGGCCAAACAATTTTTGATGATTCTGGCCGAAAATTGTTTGCGCCACAGATCAGCGCCACAGCTACCCGACCACAGCGCGCCGCCTTACCAGATCGAATAGGGTTCGTCGCCGTAGACCTTGGTCAGGAGTTTCCGTGCCTTCTTTGACGGATCGGGAACGCACTCCCACTTATCCTTTTCGATGACCATGGTGCTGCGAACCTTTGAATCGTAAGGCGCCCAGCCGGCATCCGCAATCGAAGGATCGCCAGCCTTTGCAAAATTCGTCCAGGCTTCCTGGGCTTTCGCTGCGGTTTCAGGATCGACTTCACCGGCGTAGATGGTAGCGTCCAGATTATTAAATACGTAGGCCAGCTCGATGGCGTGGACCGCGCTCTTGTACATGCTGTCCAGGGTGGACGGAACCTTCCACAGGTACATGTAGATCTCGCCGCCGGCATCCGCGAACTTGTCCGCGAAATTCAGGTGCTCATAGCGCCAGGTCTCGGTGATGAAAGCGGATTTGGTCAGGGCTTCCTTTACCTCCGCGGGCTCCTGATATTCCTCGGGAACGATGCTGGCCTCATAATCCATGAACTTCTTCAGCGCCTTTTTGCCCTTCTTGTCGGCATCGTCATAGACTTCATCATAGACCGCATCCATGCCCTCGACCCAGGAGTCGAACTTCTCTTCTTCTGTCTCGCCTTCCGAGTCTTCCTGGAAATAGTTCCACTCGTCGTTGTTGGTGCCGATCACCAGCTTCACACCGCTCTTGGCCGCGTCAGCGATGGCATCGTCGATCTCATCTTCTTCGGGGATGATGTCGCCGTCGGATACCACTCCGCAGCACTCATCGGCAATCCAGTATTCACTGTCCAGCTTCATCCACTCATCGCCGGAAATGGCCAGAAGATCATCCATGTTTTTCGCGCCGGAGGCTTCCATGATATACTCCGCGAATTCCTGCGCATCCTCTCTGTCGCCCACCGGGAGGCCGCCGCTCTGCACGATGGCGCGCTTGAAGAGGCCCTTGGCCTTGGGGGAAATGGTCAGCGCCGTGGTGGACCAGCCGCCCGCGGATTCGCCGAAGATGGTCACATTGTCCGGGTCCCCGCCGAACGCAGCCACATTGTTTCGGATCCATTCCAGCGCCGCGATATGGTCGCGGATGCCCAGGTTGATGTCCGTGTATTCCTCGCCGCCCTCGATCTTGGAGAAATCAGCCCAGCTCATCAGGCCCAGCCGGTAGTTGCAGGTGATCAGGATCACGTCGTCGTTGGCAGACACGAAGTTCTGGCCGTCATACATGGGGTCGGTGGTACCGCCCCAGCCATAGGCGCCGCCGTGGAAAAATACCATGACCGGTTTGGCTTCGCCACCTTCCGCCGTGCCTTCACTCTCCCAGATGTTCAGGGTCAGGCAGTCTTCATTCTTGGGGAAGGAAGACGCCGGCTCAGTGGGCCACTCATACTGCAGAGCTGTGTAGCCGAAATCATAACACTCGATCTCTTCATCGCTGGGATCCGGAGCCTGAGGCGCCTTCCAGCGCAGATCGCCCACCGGCGGTTTCGCGTAGGGGACACCCTTGAAGGACGTTACGCCATCCGTGGTCTTTCCCAGCATGACGCCGTTCTCACAGGTGACCTTCACCGCATCTCCATCTCCCGCGGCTTCGTCACCGCCCGCCTGGTCACCGCAGGCGCAGAATGCCAGAAGACAAACCGCCAGTGCTGCCAGCATCAAGAGCCACATGGATTTCTTCTTCATACTTTCACTCCTTCCGTTGTCTTTTTTGCAAAAGCTGGTCCTGCCGGTCGCCCGCGACCGGCTCTTTCTCATTCCTTTTCTAGAATAACAGAAAATAACAGAATATTCAATTCTTTTACAGAGCATTATTCGTATCATCGATGCGGATCCTTTTCATCGGCGCCGATCCTTTTGACAGACACGGCACTTTCTCCTCTGTATGGATTGACAGCACCCCCGGCCGATGCCGTATAATGGAAGCGTCTATAGAATGGAAGCGTCTGATTGAAACAGTATATGGAGGAAGCCCCATCATGAAGATCATCAAAAAAGCAAAAGAACGTACCGCGGAGGACAATCGTCAGCTGCGGGATACGGTTACGGATATCATTGACAGCGTATGCAGCCGCGGCGACCAGGCTTTGCGGGAGTACAGCGAGAAGTTCGACGGATTCGTTCGTGACTCCTTCCGGGTGAGCCGGGAGGAGATCGACGCAGCCTACGCCCGGATGGACCCTGCGGATCTGGAGGATCTGAAGGCGGCGCGGGCAAACATTGAAGCCTTCGCCCTGGCCCAGCGCGATTCCATGACAGAGGTGCGGGATTTCAGCCCGCAGCCGGGGATCTTTCTGGGGCACCGGATCATTCCCGTCAGCTCCTGCTGCTGTTATGTGCCCGGCGGCAGATACCCCCTCTTCTCCACCGCGCTGATGCTGATCACACCGGCCAAGGTGGCGGGCGTGAAACGGGTCGTGGCCACAGCGCCGGTGGCCCACGGCACGGGCAACATCAACTACAAGACCCTGGTGGCCATGGACCTGGCCGGCGCGGATGAGATCTACGCCCTGGGCGGAGCACAGGCCATCGCCGCGTTCTCCTACGGCACGGACCAGATCAAACCCGTGGACGTGATCGTGGGCCCCGGCAACCAGTTCGTGGCGGAAGCCAAGCGGCAGTGCTACGG
>CAMNJK010000002.1 GCA_946541435.1 uncultured Bacillota bacterium | reverse complement strand
TCCGACGAACTGACTTCCGCATCCTTCGCTGAGCTGGTTTCCGTATCATCCTCCGATCCGGCTGCCACACCATCCTCCGATCCGGATGTCGCATCATCCGCTGATCCGGCTGCAGATGTATCCAACGATCCGGCCCCCTCTTTTTCTTCCGGCGCCCACTGGATATGTTCTGCCGGTTCGTCGGTGGCGACCTCCACTTCCAGGACATCGTCGCCGGTCAGGATATCTTTGATGGTGCCCAGACCGAATTCATTGGGATCGGTGTCAAACTTGCTGGGATGCCAGGCGTGTTCCCGCATCAGATGTTCCGGCGGCCGCCGCTTGGTGAAGGGCTCACTGGTGTCTTCCCAGACTTTGTTGAAGAGGACGCCCAGAAGCAGCACCCATGACAGGAAGAAGAACCAGATCAGAAGAGCGACCACCGAGGACAGGGCTCCGTAGACGATGTCGTAGTTGGCCAGGGAGCTGGCATACATGGAATATGCAGCGGTGACCACCAACATCCCCACTGCAGCGAAGATGGTTCCGGGAATTACTTTTCGGAAGGCTTTCCTTTTTGTGGGCAGCATGTAGAAATTGAAGCCAATCATGCCAAAGTAGAGAATGAAGCCCAGGGGCCAGCGGAGCCACATCCAGATGCTGTCCACATATTTGTGCGGATCCTGCCCGATGATGGACAGGATGGTGGACAGGATCAGCTGCCCGTAACAGAGGATCACGATGGAGACCACCACGGTGGCGATGGTAATGAAGAGAGTGCCGATGGCCCGTACCCGTTCAATGAAGTAATTTCGCCCTGTGCTGATACCTTCGGTCAGTGTATAATTGGCGATCCGCGTCAGAGCGAAGGATGCCCGGGATCCCGCCCATAATGCGATGATGATGTAGATCACGTTTCCGAGACCGATGGAGGAGAACCGGAAGAGGCTGCTCATCATGCCGGATACCTGCTGGCCGGTGTATTCCTGCAGGAGCCCGATGGCAGTACCCATACTGATATTGAACAGGCCCAGGATCTGGACGATCAGGATCAGGATGGGGACGATCGACAGAAGCAAATAAAAGGACACCTGCGCCGCGAAACCCTGATAGTACGGATCCTGCAGCTGCCGGAATCCCATGATGAACATTCTGATGAGTCGATCCCGAAATTCTTTCATAGTTGGCTATATTTCTCACTCCATTGGTTGCAGGTCATGTTCCCGCCGGATCTCAGCCCAAACGTTCCTCCAGCTTTTGCCTGAGGATCTTCAGCGCGTTGGCGCGGTGGCTGATCTGGTTCTTCAGTTCCGCCGGCAGTTCTCCGAAGGTCTTGTCGTATCCTTCAGGAACGAAGAGGGGGTCATAGCCGAAACCGCCGCTGCCATGCTCTTCCAGCAGGATATGGCCTTCCACAGTTCCACGGGCAGTGATGTGGCTGCCGTCCGGGAAGACCATGGTGATCACGGATACGAACCTGCCGGTCCGTTCTTCGTAGGGGAAAGGTGAGATCAGCCGGATCAGTTTCCGGTTGTTGTCTTTATCGTCAGAATCCTCTCCCGGCGCCTGATCCTCTGTCAGATCATCGCTCATGGCCGCGTACCGGGCAGAATAGATCCCCGGCGCGCCGCCAAGGCAGTCCGCTTCGATGCCGGAATCATCGGCGATGGTGATCTGTCCGCAGAGTTTCATGATCTCATAGGCTTTCTTGTAGGAATTCTCCTCAAAAGTCGTCCCGTCCTCCACGATCTCCACCGGCGGGATGCCGGCTTCGTCCCGGGAGATGATCTTCATCCCGAACTGGGACGTGATCTGGTCGATCTCTCTGATTTTATGCTCGTTGCGCGTTGCGGCGACGATGATCTGATTCTGAAGATCCATATCTTGTTACTCCTTTTTTTCCACAGTAGTATACCATAAATGCAGGCTGATTCCAAACCGCACTTGCGGCAGCGGCGGCGCGGATATAGAATGGAGCAGGCAGTAACAGAATGATTCAGAGAGGAAAGGAGCGCCGGGTCCGGCTGATTGCAGGCCGACCGGCAGAAGACAGATCATGGCATTGCACATCGTACTGGTAGAACCGGAGATCCCCCCCAACACAGGCAACATCGCCCGCAGCTGCGCCGCCACGGGCAGCGTGCTGCATCTGGTGAAACCCCTGGGATTCAAAATCGACGATAAGAGCCTGCGGCGGGCAGGCCTGGATTACTGGCCCTATGTGAAGGTGGAGGTCCACGAGAATCTCCAGGCTTTTCTCGAGGAATACAAAGGCAGGCGGGACCGGATGTTTCTGGCCACCACCAAGGGCGGGCAGTACTACACGGACATCGCATTTCAGGATGAGGACATGATCCTCTTCGGCCGGGAAACGGCGGGCCTGCCCCGGGACTTCATTCAGGAGAACGCGGATCGGGCCATCCGGATCCCCCTCAGCGAAGACACCCGCCTGCGGTCCCTCAACCTGTCCAATTCCGTCAGTATCATCCTGTTTGAAGCACTGCGTCAGATGGGGTTCCCCGGGCTGGAATGACCCGGTGTTCATTGGCCCCGCTGCGCAGATCCTGATCGCGTTCGCAGCGGGATGTATGCGGGGACAGAAAGGGGTTTTGGGCAAAAAACGCATCCGGATCGGGGATAAGTGCGTCTGACAGAGTATGAACTCTGCAGCCGCGCTTGTTTTTTTGTGCATTTTTGCTATTTTTAGATGGATTAGGACTATTTTTATCAACCGTTCTCAAAGCCTGTACCATCAAAAAACAATGTGATATAAAAGCCGTAACATAAAGAACCGAGAAAAGATATTACAGAAAGCGTACGGAGCTGTTTCTGCTGCTGGATCAGATGAAGCTCTGGCCGGCCAAGTCCGGAACGCTCCACGGGATCCGGGAGATCGATTTTCGGGGGGAATACGCCATCGTCACCACCCACTGCGGGCAGCGGTTCAACATACGGGACTCCAGAAATTCCAGAGCCGCCCGGTGGCTGCGCAACAAGTGGGCGCAGAATGCCTGCAGGAAGTGCAGGATCCCGGAGTGGAAGCTGAAAAAGTATGCCGGCACCCAGTTTTCGGAATATGGAAGCGACCTGAAGCACAGGCAATGAAATAATGGACATGAATCATGCGTCCGCCTTTATGCGGGCGCTTTTTTGTGGTACAATAATCAAAGGTGAGTTGTTTTTGTTGAGGTGCGTTGTTCATGAGCATGAAACTGGGATATGATCTGACAATTGAACAGACCCAAAAGCTGGTCATGACACCGGAACTCATCCAGGCGATCAAGATCCTGCAGTTCAACATTCAGGAACTGGACGGCTATGTACAGGATCAGCTGCTGACCAATCCGGTGCTGGAATCCGAACCGGATCATGAGGCGGGGGAGCGTGACGGGGACGCCGAAGAGGTGTCCGCAGAAACGAAGGGACCGGACCGGTCCGAACCCGACTGGGAGGAGTATATCCGGGGCAGCTATGAAGAAGGCCGCGACGGCCAGTGGGACCGTCAGTGGATCGAACGCCAGGATGACGCGGAGGGGGATTTCTTTGAGCGTTATGTGGACAATGACCTGACCCTTCCCGAGCATCTTCTGTTTCAGCTCCAGTTCGCGGATCTTTCAGAAGAGAAACAGCGGGTGGGAAAGTACATCATTGAATCTCTGGACAAGAATGGGTACCTCACATCCACGGCAGGAGAGATCAGCAGCACCCTGAATGTGCCGGAGGAAACAGTGGATGAAGCCCTGCAGGTGGTGCAGAGTCTGGATCCATTGGGAGTCGGCGCCCGGGATCTCAGGGAATGTCTTCTGATCCAGCTCCGGGGCCTGGGGCTGCTGACGGAGGAATTCCGTCTGGTGGTGACAGAGCATCTGGAGGATCTGGCGGGCAATCGTCTGACCCAGATCGCCAGGGAACTGGGGATCAGCGTGGAGGAAGTCCAGCGCATGGGAGATGTGATCCGTACGCTGGAACCGAAGCCGGGCAGACAGTTCTCGGCGGGAGACGAAACCAAGTACATCATCCCGGACATTATCGTGGAACGGACAGAGGATGGCTATGCCATCACAGTGAACAGCAGCAGCACGCCGCATCTTCGGGTCAGCTCCTATTACAGGGATCTGCTGCACCGGGCGGGAGGCGATGACCAGCTGTCGTCCTATTTGTCGGAACGGGTCAATGCCGCTCTTTGGCTGATCCGAAGCATCGATCAGCGAAAACAGACCATCTACAATGTGGCGGAGGCCATCGTCCGGCATCAGAAAGCCTTCTTTGACAACGGCAGCAAATACATGAAGACGCTGACCCTGAAGGACATTGCCGAGGATCTTGGGATCCATGAATCCACCGTATCCCGTTCCATCAACGGCAAGTATCTGCAGTGCAGCCACGGTGTCTTCGAACTGAGACATTTCTTCTCCGCCGGTGTCCGGGCAGGATCCGGGGAGGGGGTCTCCTCCAACAGTGTCAAGGAGTTCATCAAGGAGATCGTGGAAAGCGAGGACCCGAAGAAACCCTACAGTGACCAGGCCATGGTGGCCAAGCTGGCAGAAAAGGGTTTCGAGATCTCCCGGCGTACCGTTGCCAAATACAGGGATGAACTGAACATCCCGTCGTCATCCCGGAGAAAACGATATTAAGATCCGGAGAAGACGGTATTGAGATGATATTGATCCTGCGAAAGCAGGTCGATATATAAAAAAAGTTATTGCTATACTTATTTAATTCAATCGTGAGTTTTGATTCAGGAGGGTTAACATGGCTATTAAGGTTGGAATCAGTGGTTTTGGTCGTATTTCACGTTTAGCGATCCGTACGGCGATGGACATGCCGGATATCGAAATCGCGGGAATCAATTACCGCAACGCGGATCTGGATTACCTTGTATATATGCTCAAATATGATTCCGTATTCGGTCGTTTTCCGAAAGAACTGGGGACTTATGAAAATGGCCTCATCATCGATGGGAAAAAAGTTCCGGTCTACAGTGAATCAGATCCTTCCAAGATTCCGTGGGGCGAATGCGGTGCGGAATATATCGTCGAAGGAACCGGTGCATATAACACTGCCGAGAAAGCGCAGCCTCATCTCGATGCCGGCGCCAAGAAGGTTATCATCACAGCTCCGGCTAAGGATGATTCCCCCACATTCGTATGCGGCGTCAATCTTGACAAGTACACCCCTGATATGAATATCGTATCCAACGCGTCCTGCACAACCAACTGTCTGGCGCCCCTGTGCAAGGTCCTGGAAGATAATTTCGGGATCGAGCAGGGTCTGATGGCAACGATCCATGCGGCGACGTCAAAGCAGGTTACCGTTGACAAGAGAAACATGAAAGACTGGAGAATCGGAAGATCCGTTTTCAACAGCATCATTCCGACCACCACAGGCGCAGCTAAGGCTGTGGCTAAGGTCATCCCCTCTCTGAAGGGCAAGATGACCGGATTTGCCTACAGAGTACCGACCAATGATGTTTCCGTTGTCGACCTGAACGTTATGCTGAAGACGCCGACGACGCTGGAAGAGATCAACGCGGCGATGAAGAAGGCATCCGAGGGAGAACTGAAAGGCATTCTGGAGTATGTGGAGGATGAGTGCGTTACCATCGATTTCGTCGGTGATACCAACACATCCATCTTCGACGCAACCATGGGAATCGCGCTGAACGACAAGTTCTTCAAGCTGATCGCTTATTATGACAATGAATACGGTTATGCGACAAAGGTTCTGGAGCTGATCAGACACATGTACAGTGTCGATCACAAATAGATATTTCCGGTCAATACGCGGCGCCGGTCTTGTCCCGGCGTCGGGAAAGGGTACATAACATGAAGAAAACAGTCAGAGATATCGATGTGGCAGGGAAGAAATGCCTTGTCAGATGCGACTTCAATGTTCCGATGAAGGATGGTAAGATCGCGGATGATTTCCGTATCGTTTCCGCCCTTCCGACGATCCAGTATCTGATCGAGAACAAGGCCTGCGTCATCCTGATGTCACACATGGGCAAGCCAAAAGGCGAACCGAAGCCGGAACTGTCCCTGAAACCGGTGGCAGATCGGCTGACCGAGCTGCTTGGTCAGGAAGTGAAATTCAAATCCTGTCCCACAGTGGTCTGCGATAACATCAGGGAGATGGCCGCGGCGCTTCAGCCGGGTGAGGTCATGCTTCTGGAAAACACCAGATACCGCTCTGAAGAAACCAAGAGTGAAGAACCGTTTACCGGGGAACTGGCAGCGCTGGGCGAACTGTTCGTCAACGATGCCTTCGGAACGGCCCACAGAGATCACAGCTCCACCGCAGGACTGGCCAGATATCTGCCCACAGTTTCCGGCTTCCTGATCGAGAAGGAAGTGAAGTTCCTGGGCGATGCTGTGGAGAATCCGGACCGGCCCTTCGTGGCCATCATGGGCGGCGCCAAGGTGGGCGATAAGATCCCGGTCATCGAGAATCTGATGAAGAAGGTGGACACCATCATCATCGGCGGCGGCATGACATACACCTTTTTCAAGGCCCAGGGCTATGAGATCGGCACATCCATTCTGGATGCCGACAGCATCGAGCTCTCAAAGGAACTGCTGGCAAAGGCTGAAGAGGCCGGCGTGAAGATCCTGCTTCCGGTGGATACCGTTGTGACGGATGATTTCGAGGCCAACAATGTGGTCAAGATCGTTCCATCCACTGAGATCCCGGCGGATATGATGGGCATGGATATCGGACCGAAGACAGTGGAACTTTACAGCAAGGCAATCGCGGAGGCGAAGACCATTGTCTGGAACGGACCCATGGGTGTATTTGAGAATCCCAAGTTCGAAGCCGGTACCAAAGCCATCGCCCAGGCGCTGGCGGACAGCGATGCGGTCACCGTTATCGGCGGCGGAGATTCCGCTGCGGCGGTGGAACAGTTCGGCCTCAAGGATCAGATGACCCATGTCTCCACCGGCGGCGGCGCGTCCATGGAATTCCTGGAGGGGAAGGAACTTCCGGGCATTGCCTGCATCGATGAAAAATAGTATTATCAGATAATAAAAATCAGGAGAATAATCATTATGATCAGAACACCGTTTATCGCGGGAAATTGGAAAATGTTCAAGACAAAAGCGGAAGCAGCGGCTTTCGCTGAGGAATTCAAGGGACTCTATCAGGGAACCGACGTGAAGGCAGCCATCTGCGCTCCCTTCACGGATCTGGATACCCTGGTGGAAGCCTTCCGGGGAACCGGCATCGGCGTAGGCGCGCAGAACGTGCACTTTGAGCCCTCCGGCGCCTACACAGGTGAAGTTTCTGTGGGAATGCTGGAAGAGATCGGCGTGGACTACTGCATCGTTGGCCACTCAGAGCGGCGTCAGTACTTCGCGGAGACCGATGAGACCGTGAACCTGAAGCTGAAGGCCCTGCTGGCAGGACCGATCCAGCCCATCATGTGCGTGGGCGAAAGCCTGGAGCAGCGGGACGCCGGCGAACTGTTTGATGTGGTCCGCAGACAGCTGACCGATGGCCTTGCAGGCATTCCGGAAGCGGACATCCGCAGGGTGGTCATCGCCTATGAGCCCATCTGGGCCATCGGCACAGGCAGAACAGCGACGCCGGAGCAGGCGGAAGAAATGTGCGCATTCATTCGTCAGGTCCTGATCGAACTGTACGGAGAAGACGCGGCAGATGAAGTGATCCTGCAGTACGGCGGCAGCGTGAAGCCGGCCAATGCCACAGAGATCATGAACATGGATGAGATCGACGGAGCCCTGGTGGGCGGCGCCAGCCTGAAGCCGGCTGACCTGATGGCGATCATCGACTTTTGATTACTGAAGTGCTGGTCTGACCAAGACTGATCAGCAGAGAAACTTATAACTTATGAAGGAGGAAATACAATGGCCTATATTGAAGATGTCATTGCAAGAGAAGTACTGGATTCAAGAGGAAATCCGACCGTTGAAGTAGAAGTCCTGCTGGAGGACGGCTCTCTGGGAAGAGCCATCGTGCCCTCCGGCGCGTCCACAGGCGCGCATGAAGCGGTAGAACTGAGAGACGGCGACGAAAGCAGATACCTGGGCAAGGGAACACTGAAGGCAGTGGAGAACGTCAATGAGATCATCGCTGACGAGGTGATTGGTCTGGAGGCTACAGATCAGATCGGCCTGGACAAGCTGCTGATCGAGATCGACGGTACAGAGAACAAAGGCAAGCTGGGCGCCAATGCCATCCTGGGCGTATCCATGGCGACAGCCAGAGCTGCCGCGGAATCCTGCGGACTGCCCCTGTTCCAGTATCTGGGCGGCATGAACGGCAAGCTCCTGCCCACACCCATGATGAACATCCTCAACGGCGGCGCGCACGCGGACAATACCGTTGATATCCAGGAATTCATGATCATGCCGGTGGGCGCTGATTCCTTCCGGGAAGCCCTGCGGATGGGCGCTGAGACCTTTCATACCCTGAAGAAGATCCTGAAGGGCAGAGGTCTGAACACAGCAGTCGGCGATGAGGGCGGCTACGCGCCGAACCTGAACACCAACGAAGAAGCCATCCAGGTCATCATCGAGGCCATCGAGAAGGCCGGCTATGAACCGGGCAAGGACATCCGCATCGCGCTGGATGTGGCAGCAAGCGAGTTCTATGATGCGGATGCCAAGATCTACAACCTGACAGGTGAAGGCGTCAGCAGAACATCGGAAGAGATGGTAGAGTATTTCAAGATGCTGTGCGACAAGTACCCGGTCATCTCCATCGAGGACGGCCTTGCGGAAGACGACTGGGAAGGCTGGCAGATGATGACGAAGGAACTGGGCGACAAGGTCCAGCTGGTGGGCGATGACCTCTTCGTTACCAATACCAAGCGGCTGGCGAAGGGCATCGAGATCGGCGCTGCCAACTCCATCCTGATCAAGGTCAACCAGATCGGTACCCTGACAGAGACCTTCGACGCCATCGAGATGGCCAAGAAGGCCGGCTACACCGCAGTGGTTTCCCACAGAAGCGGCGAGACCGAGGATACCACCATCGCTGATATCGTCGTGGGACTCAACGCGGGCCAGATCAAGACCGGATCCATCTCCAGAACGGACCGGATCGCCAAGTACAACCAGCTGCTCCGTCTGGAGGAACTGCTGGGTGACTGCGCCCAGTACGCAGGCATGGATGCTTTCTACAATGTGAAATAAGGAGCGGAAGGAAGATATTCCGGGGCTGCTGTGCCAAAAGTGGTACAGCAGCCTTTTTTTGTGCTCTTTTCCCAAAGTTCTGAAAATAAGAACTATAATCAGTACCGGATTTCGGTCTCAAACCCTGTTGATTTCCGGATTTCAGTGTGATATAGTATTTGAGTTAAATTGTGAGGAGGTATCAACATGAGTATAGCTCTTAAGATCATACTGCTGATCGCCAGCATCATCCTGACCATCAGCATTCTGCTGCAGTCCAGCAACAGCGCGGGACTGTCCGGCTCCATCGGCGGCGGCGCGGAGCAGCTGTTCGGCAAGAAGAGAAGTTCCGGCTATGACGCGATCCTGAGCAAGATCTCCACCGTAACGGCGATCCTGTTCATCGTGCTGTCTCTGATCCTTGTAGCCATCGAATAAATTGGAAATAACCGGGCGTTACAGTGAAAGCGCCAGCTTTTGCATGGTCCGGATCAGTTATTTCATTCATTATTATTCGTGTTGAGACGGTTTTAGAAGGCATCATCTGATGCCTTTCATAATAATCGTTGGAGACGTGAGGGAGGTATCATCAATTATGAAAGCTTTAGCTCTGATTGCCCTTTGTGCGGCAATCATCGGTCTGATCGTAGCCATTTCACTGGCTATGTGGATCAAGAAGGCACCCCAGGGTACAGACCGGATGAAGGAAATCGCCGGTTTTATCAGAGAAGGTGCGTTCGCATTCCTGAAGAGAGAGTACAAGATCATGGCGATCGTTATCATCGTTCTCGCCCTGCTGATCGGCTTCGGTCTGCAGAGTGTGACCACAGCGATCCTCTATGTATTCGGCGCGGTCCTGTCCGTGCTGGCTGGTTTCTTCGGAATGAACGTTGCGACATGGGGTAATGTCAGAACAGCTGCGGCTGCGAAGGAATCCGGCATGAACAAGGCACTGAAGGTCGCCTTCCGTTCCGGCGCGGTCATGGGTCTGGCAGTATCCGGTCTGGGACTGTTCGGTCTGTCCATCGTCGTTGTCTGCCTGGATCTGGCCACCGTCGTACAGTGCGTCACCGGTTTCGGATTCGGCGCTTCTTCCATGGCTCTGTTCGGCCGTGTGGGCGGCGGTATCTACACCAAGGCTGCTGACGTCGGCGCTGACCTGGTAGGTAAGGTCGAAGCAGGCATCCCGGAAGATGACCCGAGAAACCCGGCTGTTATCGCTGACAACGTCGGTGACAACGTTGGTGACGTTGCCGGTATGGGTTCTGACCTGTATGAGTCCTATGTCGGTTCCATTATTTCCGCGATCACACTGGCAGCAGTTGCGGCTGGAGCATCCGGCGGACTGTTTGATGAAGCTACAGCAGCGCTCTTCCCGCTGATCATGGCGGCCGTTGGTATCATTTCATCCATCATCGGCATCATGCTGGTCAGAGGCAAAGAGGGCACCAACCCCGCGAATGCCCTGAACATGGGTACATATATCGCATCCGGATGCGTCGTCATCGTATCCATCATCCTGTCCAAGGCAATGCTGGGAAGCTATGCTTTCGCCATTGCCATCATCGCAGGTCTGGTGGTCGGCGTCGCCATCGGTAAGATCACAGAGATCTACACCTCCGGAGATTACAAATCCGTTAAGAAAATCGCGGAGCAGTCCGAGACAGGCGCTGCTACCACGATCATCAGCGGCCTGGGCGTCGGCATGATGTCCACCGTATGGCCGATCATCTGCATCGCAGTCGGCATCTTTGCAGCATACTTTGCTACAGAAACAGTCGGCACAGGCATGGGAATGTACGGTATCGCTCTGTCAGCGGTCGGTATGCTGTCCACCACAGGTATGACTGTTGCGGTCGACGCTTACGGCCCGGTATCCGACAATGCAGGCGGTATTGCAGAAATGTCCGAGCTGCCGCATGAGGTCAGAGAGATCACTGACAAGCTGGATGCTGTTGGCAACACCACAGCTGCGATCGGTAAGGGATTCGCTATCGGATCCGCTGCCCTGACAGCTCTGGCTCTGTTCGCATCCTACGCTGCAGTAACCGGCCTGTCCGCCATCAGCCTGCTGAACCCGATCGTAATCATCGGTCTGTTCATCGGCGCGATGCTGCCCTTCATGTTCTCTGCTTTCACCATGAACTCCGTTGGAAGAGCAGCGAACCAGATGATCGAAGAAGTCAGAAGACAGTTCAGATCTGATGAAGGCATCCTGGCAGGAACCGTGAAGCCGGACTATGCACACTGTGTTGACATCTCCACACAGGCTGCGCTGAAGGAAATGATCGTTCCCGGTCTGATGGCGATCATCGCTCCGCTGGCAGTCGGCATCATCCTGGGACCTGAAGCTCTGGGCGGCATGCTGGCAGGCGCTCTGGCAGCAGGTGTCCTGATGGCACTGATGATGGCCAACGCAGGCGGCGCATGGGACAATGCCAAGAAGTACGTTGAGGAAGGCCACTACGGCGGCAAGGGTTCCGATACCCACAAGGCTACCGTTGTCGGCGACACTGTAGGTGACCCGTTCAAGGATACCTCCGGTCCGTCCATCAACATCCTGATCAAGCTGATGACCATCGTATCTGTCGTATTCGCTCCCCTGTTCGTAGCGATCGGCGGACTGATCGGCTAAGATCCGGACAATATACAATCGATAAAAACAAAAGACTGCCGCATCAGAACTGATCTGGTGCGGCGGTCTTTCTTTTTGAGTAAATGAGGCTTCCGAGGTCTGCCATACCCAGGCGTTGGGGCTTCAAAACACTGTCCTCGGAATTCGTGTGGTCAAATCGCCTCTTGCAGACGCCGATTTTACCAACAAATAATGTCAAAGTATAAAAAAACCTGGCCTTGCCAGGAATTATTTCACCCTTTTAGACGTGCAGGGTGTAATGATCAGAGCTTAGACGAAGCAATCACACCTTTGGTTGGTAAAAACGCCTCCGATGGAATCGATTTGTCCACATAATAGATGCAGGTGCCGCCGGTCAGGAATAAGCCGGGGACGTTTTGGCCGTCCGCTTACTGATTCCGGCCCCAGAAGTTTCTGGTGAACAGGATGATCACGGTGAACAGCTCCAGACGACCGGTGATCATCAGCCCGCAGAGATAGAGCTTCAGAACGGGGTTTTCGTAGAAGGAGAAGCAGCCGGTGGCCACCGCGTGGGTGATGGCGGTGCCGGTATTGGAGAGCATGGCGATGGCGGTGCTCATGTTGGTCTCGGCGTCATAGCCCTGCAGGGACAGGATCAGGCCGGACAGGACCGTGATCCCTGCAAAGGTCAGGAGAAAAGCGGTGATATTGGAAACCACGTTGGCCGGAATTGCATTGCCGCCCAGTTTCACGGCCACCACTGAACGGGGATGGATCCGACGGATGCATCCTCTGGAGACCAGCCGCAGCATGACTAGGATCCGGATGACTTTGACAGATCCGGCAGTGGATGAAGCGCAGCCGCCGATGATCATCACCGTCAGCAGAATGAACTGACAGGTCACCGGCCAGACCAGACCGGCGGTCCTCACATAGCCTGCGGTACTGGACATGCTGGCGCTCTGGAAGAATGCTTCGCCCAGGGCATGGGGAAGATCATGGGCGCCGGCCCGCAGCAGACTGAAAGTGCAGACGAGGGTAGTGAAGACAATGATGACCAGGAAGGCGCGCAGTTCCACATCGCGGGCAGCTTCCCGGATCCTGCCGGTCACGGCGTACTGATACAGGACGAAGTTAATGGAAGCCAGAATGCAGAAGACCGCGATGACGACCTCGACATAGATGCTGTTGAATGAAGCGATCCCGCCGGAGACGGGAGCGAGGCCGCCGGTACTGACGGTTCCCAGGGCGGTGATGACAGCTTCATAGCAGGTCATTTTCCCGGAAAGCATCAGCAGGATAAATTCCAGGACTGTGAACAGAAAATAAGTGATATACAAGGCCCTGGTGGAGTTGGTGATCCGGGTGGTGGTCTTCTGGTAGACCGGACCGGGCGCTTCCGCCCGCACGATGGTCTGTCCGCTGATGCCCAGCGCCGGCAGAATGGAGATGACGAAGACCAGGATCCCCATGCCGCCCAGCCAGCAGCTCAGAGTCTTCCAGAGAAGCAGGCTGTGGGAAGTCACGCCGTCCGGCAGGATGGTGCAGCCGGTGGTGGACATGCCGGATGTTGATTCGAAGAAAGCATCGATCCAGTTCTCTGTAACGCCGGAGAGCTGGTAGGGGAACATGCCGATCAGGGACGCCAGCAGCCAGCAGAGCGTAACGATCAGGAATCCGTCCCGGCTGTGAAAACTGGACCGGTCGAACCGGCACACCAGGAACACGATCAGTCCGATGGCGATGGTCACAGGGGCGCAGATGCCAAAGGCCCGGAGGGCAGCTTCCTCTCCGGTGACGGCGGCGAAAACCAGCGGGATCAGCATGGTGATCCCAATGATCAGGGAAATGGTGCCCAGGATCCTGATGAGGGCTTTGTAATTGTTTTTCCTTGAGATCATATACACACCTCACCGTCCCTGGGTCCAGTAGCCCGGGGTCAGAAGAATCACGATGGCGTACAGCTCCAGGCGTCCTCCCAGCATCAGCAGCGATAATACACATTTCGACACACCGCCGAAGCTCATGAAGGCGCCGCTCTCCGCAATGGCGCCGAAGGCATGCCCTGTATTGCAAAGGCAGGCGGCAGAGGCATTAAAGGCCTCAGAGAGGGACACATTGCCGAATGTCAGCAGAAATGTGCCGGAGAACAGAGCTATGAAAAACAGGAAGGGCATCGTGGCTGCGCCGGATACGGTATCCGAAGGCAGTCCCTGCCCGTTCATCTGGACCGTCTCGAAGAAATTGGAATGGAGTCTGGTGGAAACTCCATGCCGGATCAGTTTGAGCAGGATGCTGACCCTTGCCAGTTTCAGGCCGCCGCCGGCAGATGCGGTACAGGCACCGCAGAACATGAGGACCAGCAGGATGGACTGGCTGAAAGAGGGCCAGAGATCGTATCTGGTGCCGGCGAATCCGGTGGTGGTCAGGAAAGAGGCTGCGTGGAACAGGGCATCCAGGGCTGCGCTTCCGACATGCGGATCATTCCGATGCGCTCCCGCAGGCGTCTGCAGGAGCAGATCCGCGGCGATCAGGATGGCAGCTGCTCCGAGAAAGAAGCCGTAGAGACGGATCTCGGAACTCTTCAGGAAACCGCGAAGACCGTTTCTGGGCCGGCGCAGGAACAGGAACCAGTTCATGCCGCTGATGATCATGATGATACAGATGATCAGTGCAGGGGCAGGCCCCTGAAAATGGCCGATGCCGTCGCTGTACCTGGAGAAACCGCAGGTGCTGACGGCAGACATGCTGTGGATCAGGCCGTTGTACAGAGAAAGACCGCTGATGGTCAGCGCAGCTGCGCCTGCCAGAGTCAGTCCCAGGTAGATCAGTGAAATGCGGCGGATGCTGGCGATCATTTTCTGTGTGATCTTTTCCAGCACCGGCCCGTAGTTATCCGGTGTGTTCAGCCGCTGCCCGTTGAGGCCCAGCGCCGGCATCAGTGTGATGGCGATCAGCAGGGTCCCGATGCCGCCCAGCCAGCCGGTCATGGCGCGCCAGAAAAGGATCCCATGGGGCAGGATGCGGGGAGATGCGAAAAGGGTGGCCCCGGTGGTGGTGAATCCGGAACATGACTCAAAAAAAGCATCCACGGGACGCAGGATCCCGCAGGTCAGATAGGGCAGGGCGCCGATCACGCACATCAGCAGCCACAGGATGGTCACCAGGAGAAAGCCGTCTCCCAGCTGCATTTTTTTCTGGTGGCCGCCGGGCAGGGCGCGGCAGGCGATTCCTGCCAGGAAGACCAGACATCCCAGCCACAGGAAACTGGAACCTTCCCGCCATTCGCCGCAGACGGCGGAAACGAGAAAGGTCAGTATCAGCGCAGGACCGAGAAACATCAGGAGGATGCCTGAGATCCTGATAAAAGATCGAATGGTCGGACCCATGATGATCACCTGCCAAACAGCAAATGAAGCTTTCTGTTGTCCTTCAGAAGCTTTTCAATGCTGGTGATATCGCTGATGAGCCCCAGCATGATGACACGATCGCCCTCCTGGATGACCGTGTTTCCGTCGGGGATGATAACTTCGTTGCCGCGGTGAATGGCGGCGATGATAACGCTCTTGGGCAGAGACAGGTCCTTCAGGGGAACGCCCACAAAATCCATATAGGGATTGGCGATGACTTCCATCAGTTCCGCCTGTCCCTGGATCAGCTGGGAGGAAAGAACTTTTTTCTTCCCCTGTACCAGCCTGGCGATGGTGCTGGTGGTGATATCCAGCGGGTTCAGGGCCATGTCGATGCCCAGGGCGGAGATGATGTCCACATAGGTGGAACGGCTGATCTTGGCGATCACATCTTCCACGCCCCGCTGTTTGGCCATCAGGGCCAGCAGCAGGTTGTCCTCATCAAAACCGGTGGCAGTGACCACCGCGTCCATGGATTCCATGTTTTCTTCTTCCAGCAGGGTCAGGTCGGAGGCATTGCCCCGCAGCACCATGACGTCATTCAGGTGGGTGGCCAGATAATGGCACCGTTCCGGATCCCGTTCGATGACTTTGACAGCGGCGCCGAATTCCGACAGCATCCGGGCCAGATAGAACCCGGTCTTGCCGCCGCCCAGGATCATGACCTTCTGCAGGTCCGTGTACTTGCCCCGTTCATGGACCTTGCTGTTCAGGGCCTGGATCTGCTCCTTCTCGCCGACGACGTAGAGGAAATCGTCCGCCATGATGACATCTTCACCGTGGGGGATGATGACCTTGCCGTTTCTGGAAATGCCCACCACCAGCATGTTGGGCAGGATCTTCGGGAAGTCCGGAATGGGCAGGCCGATCAGTTCCTTGTACCGGGTCACGTGAAACTCCAGCAGGGAGATCTTCCCGCTGCTGAAGATGCCGTTGCTCAGGGTGTATTTCTCCGCCAGGAACTTATAGATCTCAACGGTGATGCCCAGGTCCGGGTTGACGATATGGTCGATGTCCATGTGCTCCTTGATGAAATCCAGCTGGGACATGTGCTCCGGATCGCGGATCCGGGCAATGACCTTGCCGCAGCCCAGTTTCTTCGCGAAAGAAG
The DNA here is from genome assembly GCA_946541435.1 of uncultured Bacillota bacterium. Taxonomy (GTDB): domain Bacteria; phylum Bacillota; class Clostridia; order Peptostreptococcales; family Anaerovoracaceae; genus Lentihominibacter. Next base: position 8,006 of record CAMNJK010000002.1, on the reverse strand, counting down.
CGATGACGATATTGGTCTCATCGCTCTTGGTGGTGGTGATCAGAAAATCATAGGAAGAGACGCCCATGGATTTCAGGGCGGAGATCTCCTTGGCGTTGGCAGTGACGGTCATGACATCGATCTGCCCGCTGACTTTCTGAAGTTTATGTTCATCTATATCGATCACAGTGACGGCATTGTCCCCCTCCAGAAGGGTCCTGGCGATATTGACGCCCAGCTTGCCGGCACCAACTACTGCTACTTTCATGATATTACCTTTCGGAATCTGATTCTGCGCAGAATTTACTCCATTGATTGTATCACTTTGGCGGATGAAATCAAGCCTGTATCTGTCCCCGGGGGGATGCCGGAAGTATTTTCGATTTTCGGTAGCGCTTTGGCCAGCTTTTGCAGTATACTAAATGAAGTCAATTGTTCCTGACAGGAGGAAATGATGGAAATCAAACGGTTCATCGGCGGGATCCTGGAGGCCAACGGGTACGTGCTCAGCGACTCTGATACGGGAGACGCATGGATCATCGATCCGGGCTACCGGCCGAAAGTGTTTATCCAATATGTGAAGCGGCAGGAGCTGAATCCCCTGGGGATCCTGCTGACCCACCACCACAGCGACCACACCGGCGCGGCGGATCAGGTGAGGAGAGCTCTGGACTGTCCTGTCTATATCCACCGGGCGGACGCGGACCGTTACGGCGAATGGGTGGATGTGCTGCTGGAAGGCGGCGAAGGCCTTTCGCTGGGCGAAGAACGGTTCTCGGTGCTGCACACGCCGGGCCACACCCGGGGGAGCGTCTGCTTCATGTTCCGCAAAAGCAAAGCCTGTTTTACCGGGGACACGGTGTTCAATGTGGACCTGGGGAGGACGGACCTGGAGGACGGATCCGAAGAAGAGATGCGTGAAAGCATCCTGCAGGTGGCGGACCGCTGGGCGGGAGACATCACCATCTACCCCGGGCATGGCGATTCCTGCACCATGAAGACGGTGCGCCGGATCAACAGTGAGTTTATCGATATCGTAGCGAAGGCAAGGAGATAAGTCTGCAAAGGCTGGAAATCGGAGAAACAGAATATGGCAATCAAACTGGTGGCCCTCGATCTTGACGGGACAACATTGAACAACGACAGAGTGATCAGCGAACGCAATCGCGAGGCGATGCGCAGGGCAGCGGAGCAGGGCGTGAATATCGTGATCGCCACGGGCAGACCCCTGTCCGCGCTGCCGCCGGATGTGTTTGAGATCGAGTCCATCCGCTACGCCCTGACATCCAACGGGGCATCCATCACGGACATCCGGGACAATACAACATTCTATAAGAACTGCCTGTCGCCCACAGCGGTTCGGGCAGCCGTCCGTTTTCTGCAGCCCCGGCCTTATGTGCTGGAGACCTTCGTCAACGGCGTGGCATATATCGATGGAGAATACTACCGGCAGGTCGAACGGACCCGCCAGTGTTTCCGGAGCGTGGATTACATCCTGAACACCCGCAATCCCGTGGAGGATATCTATGCTTTCATGCTGGAGCATGAGGGAGAACTGGAAAACATCAATGTGAATTTTGAGGATGAGCAGCTGGGTGAGAAACCTTCGATGTATGAGCAGCTCAGGCTCCTGCCGGAGACCACCATCACCAGCTCCTTCGATCACAATCTGGAGATCGGCGGCGCCACCACCAGCAAGGCGGAGGCCCTGCGGCAGATGGGAAAGCTCCTGGGGATCACCCGGGAGGAGATGATGGCCATCGGCGACAGCCCCAACGACATGGCCATGCTGCTGGAATCCGGCACCCCGGTGGCGGTGGGCAACGCCAAGCCGGAAGTCAAGAAGATCGCCAGCTACATTGCTCCCACCAACCACGAGGACGGGGTGGGGGATGCCATCGAACGGCTGGTGCTGGGGATGGGGCAGAAATAGGACCTCCGGGAAGTTTTTCTCAAAGAGCTCGATTTTTCGAAAGCAGTCGGAAGGACTGCTTTTTTTGTTGTCCTGCCTGCCGGCACTTGACAGGGAATTATTTCCAAATTATAATATCTGCATAAAATGGTAATAAAAGGATATCGGTGAAACCGTCAGGGGACGTCACTGACAGATCGGAGGAAAGGGGAATCATGGACAAGAGAGAGCTGGGGAAGATCGGGGAGGATATGGCGGCCGCGATCCTGGAGCGAAAGGGTTACCGGATCCTGCAGCGAAACTACCGCTGCAGATACGGGGAGATCGACATCATCGCCGACCACTACGGGGGACTGTGCTTCGTGGAGGTCAAGACCCGGCAGGGATTTCATTACGGCAGGCCCTGTGAGGCGGTGACCGCGGAGAAGAAGAAGCATATCCGGAGGACGGCGCGGCACTATCTGGAAGAGATGGCGCAGGAGGGATATTCCCCGGGCAGGGTGGAATATCAGGTGATCGAGGTGGTGGTGGAACACCATGTCAATGCTTTTTGAAGAGAGGGACGAGAGATATGCTGATGAAGATCCATACGGCCACACTGTCCGGCGTCTCAGGACGCCCGGTCACGGTGGAAACAGACCTTCGGCGGGGCATGCCGGAGTTCTCGGTGGTAGGGCTGGCGGACGCCACCATCCGGGAATCCTGCAAGAGGCTTCGTCCGGCCATCATGAACAGCGGTTACGGATTCCCCAACGAAAGGATCACGGTGAATCTGGTGCCGGCGGACCGGCCCAAGGAAGGGAGTCATTTCGATCTGCCCATCGCTGTCAGCATCATCCTGCTCATGGAGGGACTGGAGGCGCCGGCGGATACGGCCCTGCTGGGAGAAGTTTCCCTGGACGGGACAGTCAATCCGGTGCGGGGCGTTCTGCCTCTGGCCATCAGCCTCAGAGCTGACGGCATCCGGAAGATCATTCTGCCCGCAGGCAATGCGGAGGAGGCCTCGGTGCTGCGGGACATCCAGATCCTGCCGGTGACAGATCTTCGCCAGGCGGTGGACCATCTCAGCGGCCTGCGGCCGGTCCCGGGTTACCGCGGCGTAAGGACATCCCGAAGGATCCTGCGATCCGTGGACTTCGCTCAGGTGATCGGACAGGAGAGCGCCAAGCGGGCCATGGTGATCGGGGCTGCCGGGAGCCATGGGATGCTGATGATGGGAAGCCCGGGCTGCGGCAAAACCATGCTGGCCCGCCGCCTGCCCACCATCCTGCCGCCGCTGACCTATGAGGAAAAGCTGGAGATCATGGGGGTGTACAGTGTGGCGGGACTTCTGACACCGGAACTGCCCGTGGTGGAGGAGCGTCCCTTCCGGTGTCCCCACCATTCCATTACCCTGTCCGGGCTCATTGGGGGAGGGCAGCGGTCCCGTCCGGGGGAGATCTCCCTGGCCCATCGCGGGGTCCTGTTCCTGGATGAACTGGGGGAATTCGACAGCCGGCTGATCGACGCGCTCCGTCAGCCGGTCCAGGATGGATTCGTGCGGATCATGCGTAAGCAGGAGGAAGTAATCTTTCCCTCCAGTGTCATGGTGGTGGCTGCTTCGAATCCCTGCAAATGCGGACATCTGTGGGATGAGCACAGGCTCTGCACCTGCACAGCCAGGCAGCTGGCCAGCCACCGGCGCAAGCTCACGGGTCCCTTCTCCGACCGGATCGATATGCATATTCGGATGATGCCGGTGGAGCGAAGGGAGCTGTTTGATGCCGGGCGGCCCGAAAACACGACGGGATCGGACCGGATGCAGCAGCAGGTGGAAGCTGCCCGCAGGATCCAGCAGAGGCGGTACGCGGGGACGGGTTACAAGGCCAACGGCACCCTGGATGAAGCCGGTATTGCCAGGTTTTGCACACTGGATGAGGGATGCAGACGCATGATGCAGCAGGCATACGACCGGCTGTCCCTGACCATGCGGGGATATCACAAAGTGCTGAAGCTGGCCAGGACCATCGCCGATCTGGAAGGGAAAGAGAAGATCACAGAGACACATCTGGCGGAGGCCCTGATGTACAGGGCTGCCGGAATGGAAGGGGAAGGAGAGGACCGATATGGGAAAAGATGAGATCAGGGACAGGATCCAGACGCTTGACTTCGGACAGCCGGCCTACCCGGATCTGCTCCGGCAGATCAGCGATCCGCCAAAAACCCTCTATTATATAGGGGCGGTGGAACTGCTGCGCAGCCGGTGCGTTTCGGTGGTGGGTTCCAGGACCACCACGGCCTACGGGAGGAATACCGGCATGGCAGTGGCCAGATGTCTGGCCAGGCATGGGGTCACCGTGGTCAGCGGCATGGCGGCCGGCATCGATACCTGCGCCCACGAAGGGGCCCTTTCAGAAGGGGGCAATACCATCGCCGTGCTGGGGACCGGGCCGGACATCTGTTTTCCGGTGGAGAACCGGGCGCTGAAAAAAGCCATTGAGAAACGGGGCCTGGTGATCTCAGAGTATGAACCGGGGACCCGGGGCATGCCGTATCATTTTCCGCAGCGCAACCGGATCATCAGCGGACTGTCCCAGCTGACGGTGGTGATCCAGGCCAGGAACCGGAGCGGCTCCCTGATCACCGCGGAGCTGGCGGCGGAGCAGGGACGGGAGATCTGGGCGGTGCCCGGCAACATCGACAGCCAGTACAATCTCGGGACCAACAAACTGATTCGGGAAGGGGCGACACCTTTGATCTGTATCGAAGACATACTGGAGCCGCTGGGTCTCCGGGGCAGGGAGAAAAAAGCGGCGGTGGTGAACCTGAGCCCCACCGAGCAGGAGGTCTACCGCGCCCTGGAGAAGCATGGCGAAATGAGCGCGGATGAAGTCTGCGTCAGTCTCTCCCGGCCGGCGGGTTATGTGAATCCCGTCCTGACAGCCCTGGAGCTGAAAGGATTCATATATTCCGCGTCAGGTAAATTTTTTCTTGCAAATCCCTGAGTTTCTTTCTATAATATGCGAATGTAGTCGATGCACCGTGGGAGTATGGCGGAATGCTCCGCACTGAAAATACAGATCAGGAGGGGGTTTCATGGCAACCGCGAAACCAACCAAAACACTCGTGATCGTCGAGTCGCCGTCGAAGGCCAAGACGATCGGTAAATTTCTGGGAAGCAGATACAAGGTCATCGCTTCCGTCGGACATGTAAGAGACCTGCCCAAGAGCAAACTGGGCATCGATATCGACCAGGATTTCGAGCCCCAGTATATCAATATCCGGGGCAAGGGTGATGTGATCAAGGAACTGAAGAAAGAAGCGAAAAAGGCTTCCAAAGTCTACCTTGCAACTGACCCGGACCGGGAGGGAGAAGCCATTTCATGGCATCTGGCAAATCTTCTGGGGATCGATGAGACTGCGCCCTGCAGGATCGTGTTCAATGAGATCACGAAAAAAGCCATCAAGGAAGCCATCAAACATCCCCGGGCCATCGATATCAATCTGGTGGACGCCCAGCAGGCCAGACGTGTTCTGGACCGACTGGTGGGATATCAGATCTCACCGCTCCTCTGGAAGAAAGTGCGCAGAGGACTCAGCGCGGGACGGGTACAGTCGGCAGCTCTGAAGATCATCTGTGACAGAGAACGGGAGATCGAAGCGTTTCAGCCGGAAGAATACTGGACCATCAGCGCTGCCTTCGGTGGGAAACCGGATTTCACAGCCAAACTGACTGTGAAGGACGGTCGGAAACTCACCGTCCGGAACAAGGAAGAAAACGACCGGATCCTGGAGGAACTCAGACAGGGAACCTTCCGGGTTGAGAAGGTGGAAGAGAAGGATCGGCAGCGGAAGCCGGCCCCGCCCTTCACCACCAGCAGCCTGCAGCAGGATGCATCCAACAAGCTGAATTTCTCGGCCCGCAAGACTATGATGATCGCCCAGCAGCTTTATGAAGGCGTTGAGATCAAGGGAAAAGGAACCCTTGGTCTGGTTTCCTATATCAGAACGGATTCCGTGCGGATCTCGGAAGAGGCCAGATCCGCGGCAAAGGAATATATCACGGAGAAGATGGGCAGCGACTATTACGGCGGCGTTGTCTACTCCAACCGCAAGAAGGATGTGCAGGATGCCCACGAGGCCATCCGGCCCTCCCATATCGAAGACGGCATGGAGCCGGAGATCCTCAAAGAGCAGCTGTCCCGGGACCAGTACAGCCTGTACCGGCTCATCTGGAACCGGTTCATGGCCAGCCAGATGGCGCCGGCCCGCTTCCAGGCGGTCAGCGCAGGGATCCTGAACGGACCTTACGGATTCCGGGCCACAGGGTCAAAGCTCCTGTTCGACGGTTTCCTGAAGGTCTACGACGCGGCGAAGAACGAAGAGGAGAGCAAGTGGCTTCCTGAACTGCATCAGGACGAGATCCTGACAGCTCAGGAGATCAGCGGCGAACAGAATTTCACCCAGCCGCCGGCCCGTTTCACAGAGGCCAGCCTGGTGAAGGATCTGGAGGAAAAAGACATCGGCCGGCCCAGTACCTACGCGCCCATCGTGGCCACACTGAGCGACCGGAAGTACATCCGCAAGGACAAGAGATCCCTGGTACCCACGGACCTGGGCTTCACGGTGACCGACCTTCTGTCGGATTATTTCCATGAGGTCGTGGATGCGGGATTCACTGCGGAGATGGAAGAAAAGCTGGACGATATCGAAGCCAAGGGCGTCCGCTGGAAGAGCGTCATCGAAGATTTTTACGGAGATTTCGAGAAAGAGCTGAAACGGGCCAACGATGAGATCGAACGGATGGAACCGGAAGTGGAGCTTACGGGAGAGACCTGTGAGAAATGCGGCCGGCCCATGGCCATCAAGCACGGCCGTTTCGGCAGCTTTATCGCCTGCACCGGCTATCCTGAGTGCAAAAATACCCGGCCCATCGTGGAGAAGATCGGCGTGGCATGCCCGGACTGCGGCAAGCAGCTCCTGCAGCGGAGAAGCCGCAAGGGCAGGGTCTTCTACGGCTGCGAGGGTTATCCGGACTGCACCAGGGTCTTCTGGAACCGCCCGGTGGACAAGAAGTGTCCGGAGTGCGGCAGCCTGCTGGTAGAAAAGAAAACAAAGAATACCACTCTGGAATGCTCAAACAGTGAGTGCAAATACAGGGAGTAATGGTGTATACTGATAACATGTTATAATAATCTAACTGGAGGTATCAGATGGGACAGTTTCATGCAACAACGATCGTTGCAGTCAAGCGCAGCGCGGATGATATCTGCATCGGCGGCGATGGTCAGGTCACCATGGGTGAGACCGCCATCATGAAAAACGGCGCGAAAAAAGTCAAGAAGATCTACAGAAATTCAATCATCACAGGGTTTGCGGGATCCGTGGCGGATGCCTTCTCCCTGACAGAAAAGTTCGAGAGCAAGCTGGACGAGCACGGCGGGAACCTGAAGCGGGCCGCTGTGGCCCTGGCGCAGCTCTGGCGTTCCGACAAGGCGGCCAGAAATCTGGAGGCTCTGATGATCGTGGCGGACAAAGAGGACCTGCTGATCATTTCAGGCACCGGCGAGGTCATCGAGCCGGACCAGCCTTTTGTTGCCATCGGCTCCGGCGGCAACTATGCCTACGCGGCGGCGAACGCGCTGTACAACAACACAGACCTGTCTGCAGAGGAGATCGTCAGGAAATCCCTGGAGATCGCGGCGTCGATCTGTGTCTATACCAATGATCATATCTCGGTGGAGAAGTTATAAGGGGGCAGGGAAATGGCAAATAAACTGTATCAGATGACACCGAAGGAAATCGTCGGTGAACTTGACAAATATATCATCGGACAGGACGATGCGAAAAAATCTGTTGCCATCGCGCTCAGAAACAGATACCGCAGAAGTCTTCTGTCGGAGGAAATGAGAGAAGAGATCACACCCAAGAACATCCTGATGATGGGTCCCACAGGCTGCGGTAAAACTGAGATCGCCCGCAGACTGGCCAAGCTGATGGACGCGCCCTTCGTTAAGGTGGAGGCGACGAAATTCACCGAGGTCGGCTATGTGGGACGCGATGTGGACTCCATGGTCCGGGATCTGATGGAGGCGTCCATCCGGATCACCAAGCAGGCCATGCTGGAAGAGAAGTA
>CAMNJK010000001.1 GCA_946541435.1 uncultured Bacillota bacterium | reverse complement strand
GGACCGGACCGGGCCGCGAACGAATCCTTCCGGTCAGTCATCCTGCGGATCCTCCGGAAAGATCTCGCCCAGTCCCCTGGCCACGCCCCAGATGAAGACCTGGCTGTAGCGTTTCATGGTCGAGGCGGAGATAAAATACCGTTCCTCCAGTTCATTGTAGGTCGTCCTGTCCACCACATGGGAGAAGACCGCCGCCCGGTAAGCTTCCGGGACATAGTCGGCCAGGGCCTGATCGATGATCCGGACGTAGTCCTGCACAGCAGTCCGGCGGGCAGTCCGGCGGGAATGCGTCGGATCCTTTTCGGCAGTGCCCGCGTCCCCTGCAGTGCCCGCATCCCCGGCAATGCCCGCGTCCGCCTGCTGACAGTAGATCCGGTAGCAGCGGATCAGGGAAACGGTTCTGGCGTAAATGGCCGGATCCAGCTTCCAGCCGCCCTTCTTTTGCTGGTAATAGTTCTTCATTTCGCGACCACCCCGTTGTTACACACCGGCATTTAATATCCATAAAATGGATACTATGAATCTACAATAATTTCCAATATATGTCAACCGTAAATGCAAGAGAAAATTATCGCTATATTACAGCATAGGACCAAAGGAACATTACAGCGCAGGAACAAAGGATTCTGTTTCATCGCAGGAAAAAGGGGAGTATAATGAGGGCATAAAGGGCGACGGGAGGAACAGGAGGGTCGATATGAATCTGCTGAAAATGTTAACGAACATGCTGACAAGCAGTTCGGCGCTGCAGGCTTTGTCCGCCAAAACAGGACTGCCGCCGAAGACACTGAAAATGATCATCATGATCGCGGTGCCGCTGCTGCTGAAGCGGATGACCGGAAACGCCGCTTCTCAGAACGGCGCCAGCTCGCTGCTGGGAGCCCTGACCCAGCACAAGAGCACAAGATCTGTCGGGGAGCAGCTGGAGAACGTGGACCAGGAGGATGGCGCGAAGATCGTGGGACACATCCTGGGAGAAGATCAGGATGATCTGGTCAGAGCCGTTGCAGACCAGGCCGGCGCGGATCCGCAGGATGTGAGCAAGGTGCTGGGCAGCATTTCCCCGACCATCATGAACGGATTGTCCGCGGCAACAGAGTCCGCATCCGGAAAGAAGAAACAGGGATTTGACCTCAGCGACGGCTTCGATATGACAGACATCATGGCCCTCTTCGGCGGCGCGGCAGGCGCAGGCCAGGCCAGCGGACAGAGCGCGGGCGGTTTTTCCGGTCTCCTGGGTGAGGCCAGTCCTGCGCAGAGCGCGGGTTTTGGAGGGCTGGGAAGCCTCTTCGGATCCCTGCTGGGAGCACAGACGCCTGAGACAGACCAGAGTGTCAATGGGACACAGCTGATCCAGTCGCTGCTTTCCATCATGTAACGGGACCATGGAACGGTTCAGGAAACTGCTTGTCACAGCGGCCATATTCGCAGCCGCGTCGCTGATCGGATATGGATTCAGTATTGCAGGGTTTCCGGATGCCAGCATTGCGCTGGTCTATCTGCTGGCAGTTCTGTTTGCCGTGCGGCAGACCAGCAGCCTGCTGACCGGACTGATCACTTCTCTTGCCGCCACCTTTTGTTTTAACTATTTCTTTGCGGAACCGAGATTCACACTGACGGTCAATGACCCCAACTACTATGTGACGTTCCTGGTGATGACTGTTACCGCGTTGGCGGTCAGTACGCTGACAGCCAGAGTCCGGCGGGATGCGCAGACAGCCAGGGAGCGGGAGCAGGAGGCCAAGGCTCTGTATACGCTGACAAATCTGCTTTCGGATGCTCCCAATATGGAAACCATCGAAGAGATCGCAGCAGGGGCAGTCAGCGAGGGTCTCCAGTGCGGCGCCGGATGCCTTGGTTTTGATGCGTCCGGAAATCCGGAACAGACTTATATCTATAAGCCCTACGGCAGGGAGCGGTCCCTCATCCGCAGGGAACCGGAAGAGAAAGAAGAACTGTTATTCCGGTTGAATCATCTCCGTGAGGATCACTATGAGGGGGAGGAGTTTTATGACTGGCCCATGTTCTCCGAGGATAAGATCCTGGGCGTGATCAGAATCCAGCGGGCTGATATGGAGAAGATGGATCCTTCCCAGATCCGAATGCTCCATGCCATGCTTGACAGTATCAGCCTGGCCATGGACCGGTTCCGCACCGCGGAGCAGCGGATCCAGTCCAGAGAAGAGGCCTCCCGCGAAAGATACCGGGCCAATCTGCTGCGTTCGATCTCCCATGATATCCGAACGCCGCTGACCGGGATCATCGGGACCTCGGAAATGCTGACGGCCAGACTGGCCGATGAGCCGGACGCCCGCCAGATGGCGGAGCACATCCGGAAGGATGCGGCCTGGCTCCATTCTCTGGTGGAAAACATCCTGACACTGACCAGACTGCAGGACCAGGGACTTTCCGTTGCCATGGAAACAGAAGTGGTGGAGGAGATCGTCGGCGGGGCGGTGGCCAGAGTGGCAGAACTTCATCCGGATCATGAAATCGAGGTAGAACTTCCGGAAGAACTGCTGATGGCGCCCATGGACGCCAAACTGATCGAACAGGTCATCATTAATCTGCTTGAGAATGCCATCAAGCATTCGCCGCCCAACGGACCGGTACTGGTCACTGTTGCAGCCGGCGCGGCGGACTGGCTGCGGCCGGGCGCTGGGGATCCGCAGGATGCCGGCGGGCAGGGAGCGGCATCCCTGCGCGATATGGTCATGATTTCCGTATGCGACGAAGGCACAGGCATCCGGGAAAAAGACCTGCCCCATATCTTCGAATTGTTCTATTCTGTGGAGCACCATAACCGCAGCAGACAGCGCAGCTACGGGCTGGGACTGACGATCTGCGAGACCATCATCCGCGCCCATCAGGGTCTGATCGCGGCAAGAAACCGGGAGGGCGCGCAGGGGGCAGAGTTTGCGTTCGCCCTTTCGCAGCAGAAAGGAGAAGAGATCCAGTGAGTGTGAAGATCCTGATCGTAGAAGATGATAAGCAGATCCGCGGCTTCATCGGATACGCGCTTTCCAATGAGAGATATGAAACCATGGAGGCCGGCAGCGGAGGAGAGGCCCTGCGCCGGATGGAAGAAGACAGGCCGGATATCATGATCCTGGATATGGGTCTTCCGGACATGGATGGCATGGAAGTGATCCGCAAGGTCCGTGAACATTCGCTGCTTCCCATTCTGGTGGTTTCTGCCCGTGACCGGGAAAAGGAAAAAGTCGCCGCGCTGGATCAGGGCGCGGACGATTATCTGACGAAGCCTTTTTCTACCACCGAACTCCTGGCAAGGGTCCGTGTGGCAGCAAGGCATCTGGACCAGCAGCTGACAGACCGCAGCGAGCCCACCCTTACGGTCCGGGATCTTCGGATCGATTCCGATAAACGGCTCACGTATCTGAGCGGCCGGGAGATCCATCTCACACCCATGGAATACCAGCTTTTGCATTTTATGATGCAGAATGCCGGGAAGGTGCTGACCTCCGGCGCCATCATCAATGAGCTGTGGGGCGCGGGCTATGGGAACGACACACAGGCCCTGCGCACGCTGATGGCCGGCCTCCGCCGAAAGATCGAGAAGAACCCCGGCAAACCGGAATACATCGTGACGGAAATCGGCGTCGGGTATCGGCTGAAGGAAGGATAAGAAGATAAGGCAGGGCATTCCTGCGGGACCGCTGCAAAGGCTGGCAAGGCCGGGCAGCGGTTTTTTATATCCTCACAGCATCCTCACAGCCGGCACCGAATCCTCACATCCATCTCACAGAATTTCTGCTATGCTGTGGTCGAAAAGAAGAAAAGAGTGAGCAGGAGGTGTTTCGAAATGAAGCTTTTCGAAAAACATCAGGAGAAACGGCATAAAAATAAAGAGTATACCATTATTGTGGGATGCGGCCGTCTGGGCGCCAGCCTTGCGGGCCGGCTTTCCGACAAGGGGAGCAATGTGCTGGTGATCGACGAGAATAAGGACTCCTTCCGGAAGCTTCCGCCGGATTTCGGCGGAATGGTCGTCCAGGGAGATGCCACAGAAATATCGGTACTGAAGCGGGCGGAGATCAGCAAGGCCACGTCCGTGATCGCTGTGACGAATCATGATAACACCAATGTTATGATCGCCCAGCTGGCCAAGGAACTGTTCCACATCGATAATGTGATCGCGCGGCTTTATGATCCCGACCGGGAATGTGTGTACAAAGAGCTGAAGATCAATACCATCTGCCCGGTGGTCCTTTCCTCCAGCAAGGTGGACCAGCTGCTGTACCAGGCATAGATCAGGGGAGGAATCAGAGATGAAGACGAGGATACTGCTGGTGGGCGGATTTGAAGAGACCCGCTTCCTGGCGCATTCCCTTCTGCGAAAAGGCTACCGGGTCACGGTGATCAATGAAGACCGGGACCAGTGCGAGAGCCTGGCGGCCATCAAAGGGCTGCAGGTGTTTCAGGGAGATGGTTCCAAGCCCTATGTTCTGGAGGATGCCAATGCCGCGAATACGGATATCGCCATCGCCCTTTCTGAATTTGATGATGCCAATCTGGTGATCTGTGAACTCTGTAAAAAACAGTTTCACGTGGGGAAGACCGTGGCGCTGATCTCCGATCCGGAGAAGACAGAGTTCTTCCGTATGATGGGCGTGGATTCGGTGGTGTGCGCAACCACCACCATTTCCAGCATCATTGAGCAGCAGGCTCTGATGAACGATCTCAACACGGTGATGCCTCTGGGGAGCCATGTCCAGGTGGCGCAGCTGATCGTACCGGCGGACGCTCCGTCGGTGGGCAGAAAGCTCTGGGAGATCGAACTGCCCAAGGCGGTGATCGTTGGATGCATCGTCCGCGGTGAGCAGAGCATGATCCCCAGAGGGGATACCAGGATCATGAAGGATGACAGACTGATCCTGATCGTCTCGGATGATGACAGAGAATCAGCCTTCCGGGCGCTGGCAGGGGAGCTGGTATGAGAAACGACTACGGAAGACTGATATTCATGATGGGATTCCTGTTTCTGATCCCATTGACTGTCCTCATATTTGTGCCGGAAGAAAGAAACTTCGCTGCAGCATTTTTACTGCCTGCAGCGATTTCATTCGTTATGGGAGGATGTGTCGGCCGCTTCCGGCCGGCGGGTCCCGCTGTACCGAGCTGGGAATCTCTGATGGAAAAAGGAAGCGGTCCGGTTCTGTTTGTCTGGGGATATGCTTTTGCTGTCGGCGCGGTGCCCTTCATCGCAGGACATCAGCTGGGGCCTCTTCAGGCCCTGTTCGAGTCTGTCAGCGGGTGGACCACAACGGGGCTGACGGTCTCTGACGTTGTGGGCATGCCCTGGATCTTTCTGTTTTACCGCAGTTTCATGCAGTACTGCGGCGGCCTGGGCTTTGTGATCATGATCACCATGGTGGCCCGCGGGAAGCAGTCCTTCAGTATTTACAACGCCGAGGGACATGCGGACGCATTCCGCCCCAGTCTGCGGGACACTGCCAGAACGATCACGATCCTGTATGTGGCCTGGCTGGCGGCAGGGGTCTTTCTCTATGTGATCAGCGGAATGCCTGCGGGGGACGCGGTCTGTCATACCATGTCGGCCCTGTCTACAGCGGGTTTCTCCACCCGGACAGAAAGCATTGCCGCCTATGAGAGCAGCGTGATCAGTCTGATCACAGTTCTGCTGATGCTGGTGGGCGCCTGCAATTTTGCCGTGATCCTGCAGCTTTGTAAAGGAAGATTCCGGCTGGCCTTCAGGGAAAGTGAATTCCGGTTCATGCTCGGTGCTGCTGCGCTCTTTTCGGTCCTGATCGGAGTGGAGCAATTCGCCCGGGGAGAGGGTTCTGTGGGAACCTGCGTGGTGAATGCCCTGTTCGCGGTGGTCACCACATTCTCAACAACGGGCTATTCCCTGGAGGACTATTCCGCCTGGCCTGCGGTCAGTCTGGGACTTCTGTGGATGCTGATGATCATTGGCGGCTGCACAGGATCGACGGCCGGCGGGATCAAGATGAACCGGGCTTATCTGCTGGCCAGGATCGGCATTCTCTATCTGCAGCGCAACCTGCAGCCTGCGCGGTGGGAGCCGTCACCCTTCTATATTCATCAGCAGGAAATGGCAGTCATTAACGACAGGACAAAAGAACGGCTGCTGGGATTCATGACCCTCTATCTGATGACAACGATCATCGGGAGCATCCTGCTTGCGGCTGCTGCGGGGTGTCCGCTTCCAACGGCGGTCTATGAGTTTACGTCTGCCTTGGGAACGGTGGGACTTTCCTGCGGACTGACCAGCCCGGATCTCCCTGCGGCAGCGCTGATCCTGGAGATGATGGGTATGGTTCTGGGGCGACTGGAAATCACCATCGTCATCATAGGCGCGGCGGCCTTCTGCCGGAGGCTTAAAAACAGGTGTGCTCCTTCACATCGCCGACGTCGGTGACCAGCCGGTAACCGGCCGACAGGACCCGCATTTCAAGACAGGATCGGCACTGGGCGGACTCTTCGCCGGTGCAGATCTTGTTGTCGTAGAGGGAATACTGGGCCCGGTTTTCCCGGGGCGACAGATTGGGCATGACCACGTTGGCGCCGGCCCGAAGACCCAGTTCCCGGCCCTGGGGATCGATGGTGCCCAAAGCAGTGGTGGAAGGGATCAGGGCATAGGGAAAGAGCAGCCGCAGGATGGCCAGCAGCCGCAGGGTCACTTCCATGCTGCCGTCGGGGCAGTCCCGGAAGGGGGTATCCGCATGGCGAAGGTAGGGCCCGATGCCGATCATGTCCGGCTTCAGCTCCTGCAGGAAACGGATATCTTCGATCAGGTGCTGCGGCGTCTGTCCCGGAGCGCCCACCATGAGCCCGGCGCCCACCTGGAAGCCGATCTCCTTCAGATCCCGGAGGCAGCGCTTGCGGCCCGCGCAGCTCATGCCGGCAGGATGCAGTTTCCCGTACAGTTCTTCGCTGGCAGCTTCGTGGCGGAGGAGATACCGCCGGGCGCCTGCGTCAAATAATCTTTGATAGCTTTCCCGGCTGCGTTCCCCGACAGACAAGGTCACGGCGCAGTCCGGGAATTCTTTGTGTATGGCGGAAACGATGTCGCAGAGGACATCATCGGTGTAATGAGGGTCTTCGCCGCCCTGGAGCACGAAGGTGCGGTAGCCCAGCTGATAGCCTTCCCGGCAGCAGGCCAGAATGGTCTCCCGGTCCAGGCGGTAGCGTTCTATCTTGCGGTTGCTTCTGCGGATCCCGCAGTAATAGCAGTCGTTCCTGCAATAGTTGGTAAACTCGATCAGTCCCCGCAGATAGACCGCGTCGCCGTACCAGCTTTTGCGAACCTGGTCCGCGGCGGTGAACAGTTCCGCGTCGGGGCCCTCTCCCGCGAGGAGCTGCAGCAGCCCCGCGTCATCAAGATCCCGGGTATTCATCAGTGTCCGGATGAGATCCGATTTGTATTCATTCATTTCGTCGGCTCCGTAGTTTTTCATCATCTTCGTTTCCTTTTGACTGCTTCGGTGTTTTCACCATTTCATCGCTTTTGAAAGGAATGTCCGGCAAATCGCCTGCAGCGAAAGAAACTTATATGACACAGTATAGCACGTGAAGCTGAAGTGCAGATGGTATTTTGATAGTGTTTGTAGATTCAATCTTAAAAAATGATAATATGCAACGCGAGACGAGGTTTTCAAAGAAAACTGTTATATTCACGTCTTTTTAGGGGAGTTCAGAGGAATTAAAGTCGCCGCATTTGTAGAATTGCTTTTCAAAACTGCATATCTTCAACGGAACAGCTGAAGTGATGCAGATACCTTGCTTTTTAAAATCGAATCTACAACGAACCAGGATTTATCAGTTGATCATTCGAACGATCTTAAAACTCCCCTAAAAACAATGACCGCCTCAGTTCAGACAAACAAAAAGACGCGGCCAGAGCCGTGTCTTTTTGTTTGGTAAGGTGTTTGGTGTATATATCAATCCCCTTATGGGTGTCGATTTTAGAAGCTGAAATCTTCGTTTGCGCTTGTTCTCTCGTTGAAGAGGCTGTTCATTACTTCGGACTGTACCTCAGCGCTTGCGCCTGCGGTTCTCAGGTTCATCTCAGCAACGTCCATCATTGTTCTGTCGTCAACACCAGCCAGGTGGGACAGTGCGCTTCTGCAGGACTTCATCATGTTCTCTCTGTTCATTTCGTTTCTCATTGTGTTTTCCTCCTTATATATACTCTTTTTCTTATGAGATTTTGACTGTTTTGTCTTGTGCCTTGCGACAATCGTATTATAATAGGTCATAAGATAAAAGTAAAACGGTAGTTTCTTATATGAATTTAAAGGATAACTTATATCTATGGAAAAACTCAACACAACAGTATTCTTAAAAGTCGTGGAGACGGGGAGCTTCAAGCGGACGGCAGACATCCTGGGATACACCCAGGCCGGCGTCAGCTATATCATCAACGCCATGGAAAAAGAGTTCGGCCTGACTTTGTTCCACCGGGAGTACGGCGGTGTGCGGCTGACCTCGGAAGGCCGGCGGCTGGTCCATCTGATCCGGCAGATCGCTGACTGGGAGCACTATCTGGAGGAGGCCATCAATGACATCCGGGAGCTGCATTCCGGATCCGTCCGGGTGGGGGCCTTCAACAGCGTGTACATCCACTGGCTTCCGGGAATCATCCGCAGATTCAAGGACAGATATCCCAACATCGACATCGATATCGTGGGTTCTGAGGCGGACAAGGAACTGACGAACATGGTGGCCCATCGTGACGTGGACTGCGGGTTCCTGCCCAACATCCCCTACGCGGATGTGGACTACTTCCCGCTGATGGAGGAGTCGCTGATGGTGGCGGTGCCGCCGGATCATCCCATGGCGGAAGAGAAAAGATTCCCCCGCGCGTACATGGGGAAATATCCCTACATCATGTTCAGCTTCGATAAGCCGGACTTCAACGACCTGATCTTCCGGGACGGGGTCACACCCCAGACTGCTTTTACGGTGGACAACGACTACGCGGCGCTGAACATGGTCAGCAACGGACTGGGGATCTGCATCATGCCCCAGATCCTGCTGAATGACATGCCCTTTCCCATCCGGAGCCTGGAACTGGATCCGCCCCTGACGCGGACCATCAACATCGCCACCCGGTCCATGGACACCTGCACCCGGGCCACCCGGGAATTCATCCGCTGTACCCGGGAATGGGCGGAGGAGAACGGGATCTACGTGGAGTGAAAAACAGCGGCATCCTAAAGATGCCGCCGTGTTGGATCTTCTATAGGTCTGACGCGGAGAACCGCGTCCCTTTGATATCAGTTCTTAAAGGAATGCACCGGGGCCGGAATCCTGCCGCCCCGCTGGATGAACCGGCTGGAATCGAACTGGTTGACTTCCATCACGGGAGAGGAACCGAACAGTCCGCCCCAGTCCGCCGTGTCGCCGGCCTTCATGCCGTAGACCGGGATCACCCGGACGGCGGTGGTCTTGTTGTTGATCACGCCGATGGCAGCCTCATCCGCGATCATCGCAGAGATGGTATCGTCCGGTGTGTCTCCGGGGATGGCGATCATATCCAGTCCCACGGAACAGACGCTGGTCATGGCTTCCAGTTTATCAAAGGTCAGGCAGCCGTCTTCCGCCGCCGCGATCATGCGGTTGTCTTCACTGACCGGGATAAAGGCGCCGGAAAGTCCGCCCACATGTCCGGAGGCCATGATGCCGCCTTTTTTCACAGCATCGGTCAGCATAGCCAGAGCCGCGGTGCTGCCGTGGGCGCCGCAGCGCTCCAGTCCCATGACTTCCAGGATCTCTGCCACGCTGTCGCCGATGGCCGGCGTCGGCGCCAGAGAAAGATCCAGGATACCGAAGGGGATGCCCAACCGGGCGCTGACCTCCCGGCCGATCAGCTGACCTGCCCGGGTGATCTTGAAGGCAGTCTGCTTGATGGTCTCAGCGATCTCATCCGCGGTGGCGTGATCCAGGCCCTGCAGGGCGGTCTTCACAACGCCGGGGCCGCTGACGCCTACATTGATCACGTTCTCCGCTTCGCCCACACCATGGAAGGCTCCTGCCATGAAGGGGTTGTCCTCCACCGCGTTGGCAAAGGCCACGAACTTGGCGCAGCCGAAGCTGTTCGTATCTCTGGTCAGATAGGCAGTCTTCTTGATCATGGGCCCCATTTTCTTCACGGCGTCCAGGTTGATCCCGGACCGGGTGGATCCAAGATTGATGCTGGAGCACATATTCGTTGTTTCTGCCAGGGCATAGGGGATGGCTTCGATAAAGCTTTCGTCGCTGACGGTGCAGCCCTTGTGGACCAGGGCGGAGAAGCCGCCGATGATGTCCACGCCCACCGCCTTGGCTGCGTCATCCAAAGCATGGGCGTAAAGCAGCCATTCTTCCGTGGTGGAAGCGTTCGCCAGAGCGATGGGGGTTACGGAGATCCGCTTGTTCACGATCTGGATCCCGTATTCATCACCTACGCTGTCAGCCGTTGTGACCAGGTTTTGCGCCAGACGCGTGATCTTGTCATAGACCCGCCGGGCGGATTCCTTGTGGTCCCGGCCGAAGCAGTCCAGCAGGGAGATTCCCATGGTGGTGGTGCGGATGTCCAGATGCTCCTTTTCCAGCATGTGGATGGTTTCCATTATGTCTTTGTAAATCGCCATCGCTGCCTCCTCAGATCTTATGCATGGTGTCGAAGATCTCTTCCTTCTGCACGCGGATGGAAAGGCCCTTCTCTTCTCCCAGCTCGTTCAGGGCATCGCTGACCTGACGCAGCGTCGCTTTCTCTTCGTCGATCCGCACCAGCATGAGCATGGTGAAATACTCCTGCATGATGGTCTGGGTCACATCTTCGATATTTACCCCCAGCCTTTGCAGAACGCCGGAAACGCCGTACATGATGCCGACCTGGTCCCGGCCGATCACAGTAATGATTGCTTTCATAGATTACTCCTTCTCGATCCTGCCGGTGACGATCCACGGCGCAGGCTCTCTGACAAATGTATTGTTGGGACCCAGACGGTCGATGCCCACACGGATCACCTCGGGGTCCTTGATGCCCTTTGATTCAAAGAGATCTTTGAGCTTTCCGGCCTCCGCGAAATCCAGGGTGTAGACCACCAGGATCACGTTCGGGTTCAGCTTCATCAGACAGTCGATCTCCTGGTTCAGGCTGGCAGACGCGACGATGAAGGCGATGGCCGGGGAGGGCAGGCCTTTCATGCTCTCTTCATCCACCCGGTCGAGGATCTTCACGTTCCGCAGATCGTAGTATTCCACGTTGTCTTCCAGAGCGTCCCGCTGCTTGCCGTTGTACTCCACAGCGATGACCGTGCCTTCGCTGGCCTTGAAGGCGGCGTCGATGGCGATGACCTCGCCGCCCACCACGCAGATCGTATCCTCTACGTCGATGCGCATCTTGCTCAGGATGATGTTGCGGATCTCGCTGCCCACGGTACGGGAGGAGACACGCTGGGTCACATCGCCCAGGCCGCTCTTGTTGGTGCTCACCGCGTTGGGGTTGACCAGCAGCATGCCTGCCGACGCGTTGATCCCCCGGTCGATCATGAAGCGGACGTCGTCGTGATGGATCTCACCCACGGGTTCGGAACCTTCGTTCCACCAGACCTCCACTTCGCCCAGACCTGCGTTCCACATCCGGTAAAAGACCTCGGTGTCACCGGCTTCCACAAAAGCCAGCACCGCCTTGTGGGACTCCACGGTGGGGATGATATTCATATTCTTTTTCGTAACGTCCATCATTTTGATCTGCTCCAGATCGATGGGCGTGTTTTCAGCAAAATACTGCAGCCACTGCAGGATCACTTCGTTTGTAAACAGCGGTTCCTTCGCCATGTCAGACCTCCTCTCCCTGCATTCCATATAATATGAACTTACTATACCATTTTATGGTGGCTTTTTCAATGGCTTCGATGACCTGGGTTGCCGGTCATGAAAGCTGACAGGAACCTGGTCGAAGGCGCAGGAAGAGGGGCGGGTCATTACAAAATAGAAAAAGATTTCCCGTGCATCCCCGGTAGATATGTAGTAAAATATTATGAACTACCATGTCAGGAAGATCCCTGCGGGAGGGTATATGAGAAAGATCCTTGTCAGCGAATGCCTGTACGGCGGCAGACCGGTGCGCTATGACGGCGGCGAGAAAGCAGAGACCGACCAGGTTTTCCTCAAATGGAAGGAAGAAGGGCGGCTGGTGCCTGTCTGTCCCGAGGTGTTCGGAGGGCTTCCCATTCCCCGGCCGGAGGCACAGCGCATCGGCGACCGTGTCATGAACATCGAAGGAAAGGATGTGACCGAGGCATACCAGCGCGGCGCAGCGGAGGCCCTGCGGCTGGCAAAGGAGCATGATGCTGCCTTCTGCATCCTGAAACAGGGCAGCCCGGCCTGCGGCAGCCGGATGATCCACGACGGGACATTCAGCGGCAGGAAGATCCCGGGGCAGGGCGTGGCGGCGGAGCTGCTGCGCGGCGCGGGGTTTACGGTCTTCGGCGAGGACCAGATGGATGAAGCGGCGGCCTGCCTGGCGCAGCTGGAGCAGGCGGAACAGCCGTTAAAATAGAAAAAGCAAACACACAGATCAAACCGATATTACTGACGAAATCGATACGAACCAGAAGACCAGAGAGAGGAGAAAAGCATGGCCTATTATTTCGACGAACCGTCCAGAACTTTTAATGAGTATCTGCTGATTCCCGGTTATTCATCGGCGGAATGCAGAGTGGAGAACGTGTCCCTGAAGACACCGGTGGTCAAGTTCAAAAAAGGAGAGACCCCGGCCCTGTCCATGAACATTCCGATGACATCCGCCATCATGCAGGCAGTTTCCGGAGACCGGCTCGCCATCGCCCTGGCGAAAGAAGGCGGCATCTCCTTTATCTTCGGATCCCAGCCCATCGAGAGCCAGGCGGCCATGGTCCGGCGCGTCAAGGACCACAAGGCAGGATTCGTGCGGAGCAACACCAACATCCGCCCGGACCAGACACTGGCAGACCTGCTGGAGCTGAAGGAGCGGACCGGACATTCCACCACCGCTGTTACAGAGGACGGCACATCAGAGGGTAAGATGGTGGGCCTGGTGACCAGCAGGGACTACAGAGTCAGCCGGCTGGATCCCGCCACCAGGGTGTCAGAGTTCATGACCCCCTTCGAGAAGCTGGTGGTGGCCAGAGAAGGCATCACCCTGAGCGAAGCCAATGACATGCTCTGGGATTACAAGCTCAACGCCCTCCCTGTGGTGGACGACGAGCAAAGGCTGGTCTATTTCGTGTTCCGTAAGGACTACGATACCCACAAGGAATACAAGGATGAGCTCCTGGATGCCAACAAGCGGTATGTGGTCGGCGCAGGCGTGAACACCAGAGATTACGAAGAGCGGATCCCGGCCCTGGTGGAGGCGGGCGCAGACGTACTGTGCATCGACTCCTCGGAAGGATATTCCGAGTGGCAGGCCCAGACCCTGGCCTATGTCCGTGAAAAATACGGCGACACCGTGAAGATCGGCGCCGGCAACGTGGTAGATAAGGACGGATTCCGTTTCCTGGCGGAAGCCGGCGCGGATTTCATCAAGATTGGCATCGGCGGCGGATCCATCTGCATCACCAGAGAACAGAAGGGCATCGGACGCGGACAGGCTTCCGCGGTCATCGATGTGGCCAAGGCCAGAAACGAGTATTTCGAAGAGACCGGGATCTATATCCCCATCTGTTCCGATGGCGGCATCGTCTACGACTATCACATGACACTGGCGCTGGCCATGGGCGCGGACTTCCTGATGCTGGGCCGGTATTTCTCAAGATTCGATGAGTCCCCCACCAACCGGCTGAACCTCAACGGAACTTATGTGAAGGAATACTGGGGCGAGGGATCTGCCCGGGCCCGGAACTGGCAGCGGTATGATCTGGGCGGAGACGCCAAGATGAAGTTCGAAGAAGGCGTGGATTCCTACGTGCCTTACGCGGGACCCCTCAGCGACAATGTGCGGCAGTCCCTGCTCAAGGTCAAATCCACCATGTGCAACTGCGGCACCATGACCATCAAGGAACTGCAGGAAAATGCGAAACTGACTCTGGTATCCGCCACCAGTATCGTGGAGGGCGGCGCCCACGACGTCATCCTGAAGGATACGGGAACCAGCAACAGCAT
The DNA here is from genome assembly GCA_946541435.1 of uncultured Bacillota bacterium. GTDB lineage: Bacteria > Bacillota > Clostridia > Peptostreptococcales > Anaerovoracaceae > Lentihominibacter. Next base: position 17,000 of record CAMNJK010000001.1, on the reverse strand, counting down.
CAGATAAAAAGCGACCAATGAATTAGAGATTGATAAGAGATTAATGAAACTGAAACAGGAGGCGAGAAGGATGAAAAAAATCGCAGTGATCGGGGTGGCCGTCATGATGGCGGCAGGTATGCTGGCGATGACGGGCTGCGGCGATGATAAGGCAGTAGAAGAAACCACCGCGGCGCCCACGGAAACCACCACCGAAGCCACCACCACGACGGAGGAGACCACCGAAGCGGTCACCTACCAGTCCCTCTACAGAGCCAAGCTGGATGAGATGCTGGATGCCTACGGCAGCGGCGTCACCGGCGGCAAGCTGATGGACATGGACGGTGACGGCACACCTGAAATGATCATATTCCACGGCTCCGCGCCCAGCTTCACCACGGAGATCTTCGCGGTGCAGGGCAAAGAAGCGGTCAGCGTCTATGAGAAGACCCTGAGCGGTCTGCGGTATGCCCAGACGGACATGTCCTACCAGGTCTGGCTCAATGACAGCATCGATCCGGCCACCGTCGTTCTGTTCAATTCCAAGGACGAGTGGGTCAATGAGGAGATCCACGCTGTTACCTATAACGGCAGCGCGGCTTCCGAAGAGATCCTGAAGGCGGCCACGGACGGCGAGAATGACGATCCGGGCAGAAACTGGCTGCAGAACTACACCATCAATGAAGGCGGTGTGTCCAAGGGTGAATACAATGACGCATATAAGAGGCTGAAGCGGGATGCTGACGTGATTGATCCCACCTCGGCGGGACTGGATGAGCTGAAGGCGGCGATTGGCGAATAACCTATGATACAGCTACGCGGAGTTTCAAAATTTTATTACAGTAAAGGCATGATTGCCAGCGGTATCTCCAGGGTCAACCTCGAACTTGACCTTGGAGAATTTGTCGTTATAACGGGAGAATCCGGAAGCGGCAAATCCACCCTGCTGAACGTCATTTCCGGTCTTGATTCCTACGAAGAAGGCGAGATGTACATCGAAGGAAAAGAGACCAGTCATTTTCTTGCCACGGATTTCGAGGAATATCGCAAGAAATACATCGGCAACATCTTTCAGAATTACAATCTGGTGAACAGCTATACAGTTTACCAGAACATCGAACTGATCCTGCTGATCAACGGTTATCCCAAGGACGTGGTCAAACGGAGGACGGACGAGATCATCGAGCGGGTGGGCCTGACGGCTTTCCGCAGGACCAAGGTTTCCAAGCTTTCGGGAGGACAGCGCCAGCGGGTCTCCATTGCCCGTGCCCTGGCCAAGGACACGGACATCATTCTGGCGGACGAACCCACGGGAAACCTGGACAGCGCGTCAGCCCAGGGCATCGTGGAGCTGCTCAGCGAGATCGCTCACGACAAGCTGGTCATCGTGGTCACCCACAACTACGACCAGTTTGAAGCCTACGCCACCCGCCGGATCAAGATGCACGACGGGAAGATCGTGGAGAACATCGTGCTGCGGGAGACAGCGCCCGCGGCAAACAGCCTGACCAAGATCCCGGCAGGGAAGATGAGTGGCGGCAGCTGCCTGCATCTGGGTGTGCGCAACACCTTCAACATCTTCTACAAGTTCCTGCTGCTGATGATGGTCTTCCTCTTTCTTGTGTTCGCGGTGGCATCCCAGTATACCACCTTCGTCAACAAGAATTACGAGACCTCCATTCTGGGATACAACAGCTATTTTTATAACTATTCCAATGACCGTATCGTGCTGAAGAAGTCCGATGACGGTCTGTTTACCGACGATGATTTCGCGGCCCTTGCCAGGATGGACAACATCCGGACGGTGGCGCCCAACGACATCCTGCTTGACTCCAGCCTTTACCTGGAGAGCGACCTGTTCTCCATGGAAGCCTACCCCCACAGCATCTCCGAATTTTCAGGGGAGCCGGATCTGGGAAGGATGCCGGAGCAGCCGGGCGAGGCCCTGCTCGTCGGGACACAGGACGACTACACATTGTCTCCGGAAGTGGCGGAGACAATTTTGGACGAGACTTTCCAGGTCTGGTTCGGGGACGACAGCGAGATCTCCATCACCGTGGTGGGCGTCGCATTCAATGACGCGGAAGAGAACTTCAACTATTCCGGCGAGCTCTACCTGACCGATGATCAGATCCAGGAGATGCGGACCCAGCTCTACAGCAGCGGCAGCACGGTGATCGTGAACATCAACGGCAAGGAAATGGAAGCCGGCATGGGCGACTTCTATTACCGGGTCCTGCCCTCGGACAAGGTGGGCAAGGGGCAGGCCATCGCCTCGGAGGACGTGAGCAACTTCTATCTGAGCGAGGAGGAAGAGGATCTGAATATGACCGCCGCGGTGGGTCATGACATCGACGTGCAGGTCCGGAACATGTTCTACCAGGAGAAGCTGACTCTGCGGATCTCCGATGTCTATACGGAGAAGAACTATCGGGACAAGACCGGCGACGATGATTATGATATGCACGGCGGGGCCATCTTCATCAGCCCCGACGATTTCAGTGTCCTCTTCGGGAAGGGCAACTATCAGTGCTCCGTTTACGTGGAGGACCTGAAGGCGGAGGATGAGACCGTGAAGGCCATCCGGGACCTGGGCTACGTGGCCCTGCCCCTGAAGGATACGGTGCTGGAGGACAATGACGGAGACATCATTTCTATGATGGAGGTGCCCATTACGATCCTGATCATCGCGGCCATCTTCTGCATCGCCTACATCGTGGCGGGCCTGATCCTGCGGTCCCGGTCCAGCTATTTCAGCATCCTGCGGATGCTGGGACTGGCCAAGAAGCAGATCCGGCGAATCCTGGATGTGGAGGTCCTGCTGGTGGCCAACATCGCCTTCGCCATCTTCCTGATCGTGGTGCTGCTGGTGAGCCGGGGCGCCATCGACATCGAATATATGCGTACTCTGGTGGAATACCTCCAGCTGCGTGATTATATCATTCTGTATCTCATGATCTGCGCCATGGCGCTGCTGATCTCCGTGTGGTATTCCCGGAGACTCTTCCGCAAGACCGCCATGGGATCTTTCAGGGAGGAGGAATAATATGGTCAGACTGGAGCATGTCAACAAATATTTCTTCCGCCGGAGAAAGAACGAGATCCACGTCATCAACGATACCTCCCTGGATCTGCAGGGGCAGGGTCTGGTGGCTCTGCTGGGTCCCTCCGGATGTGGCAAGACCACGCTGCTGAACGCCATCGGCGGCCTGGATAAGGTCAATCAGGGCGAGATCTACGTCAACGGACAGCGGATCTCCCGGCGCATGTCGGGCAAGGTGGACCAGATCCGGACCCTGAACGTGGGATACATCTTCCAGAACTACAATCTGGTGGACAACATGACCGTCTTCGATAACGTGGCCATCGCCCTTCGGATGGTGGGCATGAAGGACCGGGCGCAGATCCGTGAGCGGGTCAACTACGTGCTGGAGAAGGTGGGCATGTACCGCTACCGGAACCGGTACGCGGATATGCTGTCCGGCGGTGAGCGGCAGCGTGTCGCCATCGCCCGGGCCATCGTCAAGAACCCGTCCATCGTCATCGCCGACGAGCCCACCGGAAACCTGGACAGCCGCAACACCCTGGAGGTCATGAACATCATCCGTTCCATCTCCGAGGAAAGGCTGGTCATCCTGGTGACCCACGAGGAAAAGCTGGCGGACTTCTACGCGGACAGGATCGTCAGGATCCTGGACGGCAAGGTGGTATCCGATGAGCTGAACCAGACCCGCCAGGGGCTGGACTACCGGGTGGAGAACCGGATCTATCTGAAGGATATCCAGGACCATAAGCGGCTCAACAGCGGCGGCTACAAGATCGATTTTTACAATGAAGGCGGCGACGCCGACCTGAACATCGTGATCCGGGGCAACAATATCTATATCCAGACCCGGTCGGAGGAGAGCAACATCGAAGTGGTGGACGAACATTCCGCCATTGAGCTGATCGACGATCACTACCGGGAGGTCACCCGGGAGGAGTCGGCCTCGGAAGCCATCAGCCTGAAGACCCTGGATACCCTGAACCGCAAGAAATATACATCCATACTGAATCCGGTCACCCTGCTGAAGCGGGGCTTCCGGATGGTGACCACCTATCCGGTGCTCAAGAAGATCCTGCTGCTGGGCTTCTTCATCTCAGCGGCCTTCATCACATACGCCATCACCATGACCTTCGGGACCCTGCATATCACCGATGACAGGTTCACCACCGAAGACCGGGATTATCTGACGGTGGTGGGAAAACACATCAGTGTGGAGGACTACGAGGCCTACGAAAACGACGACAGCATCGCCTACGTGCTGCCGGGCAATTCCATTGTGGATCTGAACATGTCCCTGAATCAGTATTATCAGACCAAGGACGCCTATGTCACCCTGACCGGGTCCCTGTCTGACCGGAACAAGCTGAAGAAGAGCGACCTGATCTACGGAAAACTGCCGGACAATCCCAGCGAGATCGTGGTGGACAAGATGGCGCTGAACCGGGCCATTTCCGATTTCATGACAGCGGAGCTGGGCATGGGGAAGGTGCAGGATTATCTGGGCCAGAAGGTGAGCGTCACCGATCTGGGCGAGTTCACCATCGTGGGCATCAGTGATCTTGAGACCCCCTGCATCTACGCGGACCGGTCCCAGTTCATCAACCTGACCCTCTACGCCAAGGAGACGGAAGAGGACATGTACATGGATGACATCGATGACATGGACGAGATGGCCGGTGTGGCCGGCGAGGTGGTGGACTTCCAGCTGAAGAAGGAAGCGGGACTGATCAAGGGGAACTGGCCCGAGGGCGACTACGAGGTCATCGTCAATGAGAAGAACATGGATGATCCGGATTACAAGATCGGGGCGGAGATCCCGCCCAAGATCAACGGACATAAGCTGCGGGTGACGGGATACTACATCGATCCCAAGGACAGCGATTACCTTCTGGTCTCCGCCGGCACCATGAAATACAAGGCCATCACCGAGACCCGGAACATGACCGTCTGTCCGGTGGACAAGGAGGCCAGGTTCAAACAGTTCAAGGCCGAGGGCATCAATGTATATGATGTCTATCAGCGGAATCACGACAAGTATCTCAAGGAGCAGCGCAGCTCCATGCTGTCCATGCTGGTCATGGCAGGTGTCATCCTGGCCATCTCCTTCATCGAGATCTTCCTGATGATCCGCGCGTCCTTCCTGTCCCGGATCAAGGAAGTGGGCGTCTACCGGGCCATTGGCGTCAAGAAGCGGGACATCTACAAGATGTTCTCCGGTGAGATCATCGCCATCTCCACCATCGCCAGCCTGCCCGGCATGCTGTTCATGTCCCTGATCATCAGCCGGGTGGTGAAGATGAGCATGTTCCAGGAACGGTTCATGATCAACCCGGGCATCTGCCTGGTCTGCCTGATCGTGATCTACGGCCTGAACATCCTGTTCGGACTTCTGCCGGTCTGGCGGACCATCCGCAAAACGCCTGCGGAGATCCTGGCCAGAACGGATATCAACTGATTCTGATCGATTTTGGAGGAACAAAATGAGAAAGCTGAAATGGACAATGATCATTACGGATCTGCTCCTGATTCTCCTGGGGGTCGCCTTTGTGGCGAAACCGGAACTCATGGAGAGCACCATGTGTTACCTGCTGGCCGCCCTGGTGGCCCTGGTGGGGCTGATGTACCTGGCGGGCTACTTCATCCAGAAGGCGGACCAGAACGGAGAGCGGGAAGGAAACGGATTCGCCGTGGGCCTGCTTCTGATTTTTATCGCGGTCTTCATCATGGTGCGTCAGGAAGTCATCATCGCCCTGGTGCCCTTCCTGTTCGGATTCCTGGTGGTGATCCGCGGCCTGATGATCATCCAGAACACCTTCATGTTCCGCAGGCTCCGTTTCAGCATCTGGGTTCCCCTGGGCACGGGACTCCTGTCCATGGCCCTGGGCCTCTTCATCATGCTGTTCCCCTTCGATACCATGCGGATGCTCTTCATGCTGATCGGCATTTCCCTGATCGTGGGCGGCGTTTCCGGACTGGTCCATGAGTTCCTGCTCTGGAACCTGCAGCGCAAGGCAGCCCATGAAATGGAGCGGATCAAGGATATGGCCGTCTCCGCCCGCGGGGAGGCCCGCAGGGCAGAGCGTGAAGCGAACCTGACGGTGGATGAGGATACCGCGGTGATCGATGTGGAGGCAGAGCCGGTGGAAGAGAAGCCGGCGGCCGCGGCGGCCGCGGCGGGTGAAGCGGCCGAAGATGCGGCGGACGCTGCCGCAAAGGCTGGCAATAATGATGCAAAAGCTGGTGATAACAGCGATACATCTGGTGATAACGGGGAGGATGCACAATGATCTATAATAACATTCTGGAGGCCATGGGCAACACGCCCATCGTACGGCTCAACCATATGACAGGACCGGATGACGCGGAGATCCTGGTGAAATATGAGGGCATGAACGTGGGCGGATCCATCAAGACGCGGACGGCGCTGAAGATGATCGAAGCCGCGGAAGAGCGGGGCCTGCTCAACAAGAATTCCATCATTGTGGAACCCACCAGCGGCAATCAGGGGATCGGCCTGGCTTTGGTCGGGGCGGTCAAAGGCTATAAGGTGGTCATCATCATGCCGGATTCCGTCAGCGTGGAGCGGCGCCTTCTGGTGGCCCAGTACGGGGCGGAGATCCGCCTGGTGCACGATGACAACGACATCGGAGAGGCCATCGAGAACTGCATCAAAATGGCCAAGCTCATGAAGTCCGACGATCCCAACGTTTTCTTCCCGGACCAGTTCAGCAACCGGGACAACCTGCGGGCCCATGAAGAGAACACCGCCCTGGAGATCCTGGAACAGATCCGTGGACCCATCGACGGCTTCTGCTCCGGCGTGGGCACCGGCGGGACCATTACAGGCATCGGCAGGATCCTGCGGGAGCACAACCCCAACATCCGCATCTGGGCCTGCGAGCCGGAAGACGCGGCCATCCTCTCCGGCGGCAACATCGGCACCCACCTGCAGATGGGCATCGGCGACGGTGTCATCCCGGACATCCTGGACCAGCGGATCTATCAGAACGTCTGCCTGGTCAGCGACGAAGAAGCCATGGAGACCACCAAGCGCCTGACCAGAGAAGAAGGCATCCTCTGCGGCATCTCCAGCGGCACCAACGTCTGCGTGGCCATGAAGATGGCCAGGGAACTGGGCAAGGGCAAGCGGGTGGTCACCATCCTGCCCGACACCGGGGAACGCTACTTCTCCACGCCCCTGTTCAATCACAGCGTGGAATAGCTTGTCTTTTCCGACCGCAGCTCTGGCTGCCATGTCGTAACGAAAGCATCAAAAGACCGCCGGGCTGGCGTCAGGTTTGCCAGCTGCGGCGGTTTTTCAGTGCGTATTGGTGCCTAGACCAGCAGCAGTCCGATCCGGTCGCGGGTCCGCTGTTCGCCCAGGATCTGTTGGATCTCCCAGACGTCCGGGGACTGGGTCCGTCCCATGACGGCCAGCCGGATGACGGTGGAAACGTGGCCAACGTGGCCCTTGTATTCCTCTGGGTGCTTCTTGTAGTCCTTGGGCTTGGCTGCATATCCCAGGTCCACGGCGATCTGGCGGATCTTGTCGAACCACTGGCTCTGGTCGTCGCTGTGATCGTAGGACTCCAGGTAGCGCTTCAGGATCTCCTGGGCGTCTTCATCGCTGACTTCTTCCGGAATGGACTCCTCGATGCGGAAGTGGTCATCGAAGAAGTAGCTGATAAATTCAAAGATCTGCCGGGCGTAGATCAGGTCCTTCCGGGGTTTCTTGCCGTCCCGGCCCAGATCCAGGATCCTGGTCAGGTATTCCTTATCCTCAAACAGTGGGGCCAGTTCCGGACGGAACTCCTTGGCCCAGTCTGCCATGAACTGCGCCAGGTCTGCTGCCGGGATCCGAAGGAGTACGTCCTTGGAGACGTCGTTGAGCTTGTTCAGGTCGAACAGAGCACCCGCGCTGCTCATCTTCTCTGTGGTGAAGAGGAAGTCATCCGCGTCCGCTTCCGGATTGTCCATCCGCCACTCTTCGAAGTTGGAGTTGAGGATGGTCAGCAGGTATTCCTTGACCGCCAGAGGATGGTAGCCTTCCTTGCGGTAGTAGTCCAGGGAGAGCTCGGGGTCCTTACGCTTGCTGAGCTTGCGCTTGCCGCCGGTCTCTTCGTCGATCTTCATCAGGACTGCTGTGTGGCAGTAGGTGGGCAGGGGGAAACCGCACTTGTCGAACAGCTCCACGTGGATGGGCAGGGACATGAGCCATTCCTCGCCCCGGACCACATGGGTGGTCCGCATCAGATGATCGTCGATGACGTGAGCGAAGTGATAAGTTGGAATGCCGGTGGCCTTCAGGATGATCACATCCTGGTCGTTGGCCGGCATGGCCACCTCGCCGCGGATGGCATCGTTCACATGGATATACATAGTTCCGTCGTGGTTGACGCATTTGGCGCCGCTTCTGGTGAAGCACTCACTGCCGCTTTCGGCGCAGCAATGGGCAGGATCCACCTGGTTGCCCTTGGACTTGATCCGGACAACGTAGGGTTTGCCCGCGGCGATGTTGGCTTCGATCTCTTCAAAGGTCAGGTTCCGGCTCTTCTCGGCGTACTTGCCGTAGATGCCGGTGGTCTCTTTGTTGGCTTCCTGCTCGGCGCGGATCTGTGCCAGTTCATCCTCTGTGAGGAAGCAGGGATAGGCCAGGCCCTTACGGACCAGGTCTTTGACAAAAGTCTGGTAGATCTCGCCCCGCCGGCTCTGGTAGTAGGGGCCGTAGACGCCGGTGCCGATGCCGGTCCGGCTGCCGTCTGTCACGGACGGGGCGTCCGCGTCCGGACCCGCGCCCTCATCAAACTGCACGCCGAAGAACTGCAGGGCCGAGGTGATGGTGTCCACAGCCCCTTCCACATAGCGCTTGTCGTCTGTATCCTCGATCCTGAGGTAGAATGTACCGCCGGACTGGTGGGCCAGCCGCTCATCCACGAAAGCGCCGTACAGGTTGCCCAGATGGATGAAACCGGTGGGGCTGGGGCCCAGACGGGTCACCCGCGCGCCTTCCGGCAGCTCCCGGGCAGGGTACAGCTTTTCGATGTCTTCCGGTGTTTTGTCAATGTGCGGAAACAGCAGGTCCGCCAGTTTTTCATAATTCATGTTTGTATCTCCGTTTTATTTCTTGCGTTCAGTTTCCATCCCGTTTCGGGCTACATGCTCTCCTTCAGGATGGCGATGACTTCATCTCTGGTCAGCTTCCGGTAGCCGCCGCCCAGCAGGAAGGTGCCGTCGGCGATATCGTCAAACATTTCTTCTGTGACACCCAGGTCGGTCAGGTTCATGACCACGCCGATCTCCTTCATCCAGTCTTCCAGTGCGGCCAGGCCAGCCTTTGCGATTTCCTCATCGGACTTGCCTGCCGGATCCACATCCCAGACGTTGACCGCGAACCGGCGGAACTTGGCCAGACCGTCCTTCATGATGGCCCGATAATAGGGCAGGGAAACCGCTGCCAGGGTCATGCCGTGGGTGGCGTTGGTCACCGCGCCGACGGCCTGTCCGATCATGTGCACTTCCCAGTCCGTGGTCTTGCCCCGGGACAGCAGGGTGTTCAGGGCCCAGGTGGCGGTCCACATGATGTTGGAGCGGGCCTCGTAGTCCTGGGGATCCTTGGCCGCGATGCGGGTGCTGTGGATCAGGGACTTCATCAGACCTTCCGAAATGTAGTCGGTGGTGTTGTCGTCCTCGCCGGAGAAGTACTGCTCGCAGATGTGGGACATGATGTCAAAGAATCCGGCCACCATCTGGTACTGGGGAATGGTCAGGGTATAGGTGGGGTTGAGGATCGAGAATCTGGGCATGACTTCATCGCCGAAAACGTGTCCGATCTTCAGTTTCTGCTCTGGATGGGTGATGACAGACCCGCCGTTCATCTCGGATCCGGTGCCCACCATGGTCAGGATGCAGCCCACCGGGATCACCGGGTTGCTGAGGCGTTCCTGGCGGACATAGTATTTCTCCCAGGGATCGTCGTCGCAGAAAGCGGAGACGGAAACGGCCTTGGCATAGTCGCAGACGGATCCGCCGCCCACCGCCAGGATCAGGTCGATGTCGTTGTTCTTCGCCACCTCGCAGCCCTCATATAATTTGTGGACCGTGGGGTTGGACATGACGCCGGCCACCTCGAAGACCTTCTTGTCGTTCATCTCCAGGATCTGCATCACTTCATCGTAGATGCCGTTTTTCTTGATGGACCCGCCGCCGTAGGCCAGCAGGATGTTGGGCCCGTATTTCTTCAGCTCCCGGTTCAGGTATTTCAGGGAGTTGTCGCCGAAGTAAAGTCTGGTGGGGTTGCAGTAACCGAAATTTCCTAACATATTGATTCTCCTTCCATCTGTTCGATTTTCTGAGGATAATTGTTTCTGCTTTCATGCGGTCCCGGCGCGGTGGCCGGCCTGCCTAACATTGTATCAAATCAGCAGGGCTTTTGCACGAAGAATCGTGGGATGCCCGGGCGGCGCGGTCAGTGCAGCATGCTGCGGACATACCGGGCCCAGTCGTCATCCTTCATGACTTCCGAGGTCCAGAGCTTAAGGGCGGGGTCGCGGCCGTACTCCAGGATCCGGGCGGGGGTCAGGGCGCCGGAGAAATAGTCCAGATTGAGTTTCACTGCCAGTTCTGTCATCTGTTTCTTTTCCGCGGCGGTCAGGGCGGGGTAGTTCTCCAGAAGGCCTTCCACCTGGATGCGGACGCCCTTTTTCGCCCGGGACCGGGCCAGCTTTTGCAGTTCCGGGTCGTCCACATGCCGGATCTGGTAATGGAAGCTCCCGTCGTCTTCAACGGTCAGGTCGCCGTAGTTCAGGGTGCAGCCGGTGAGGACGCCGGTGCAGATGTCGGTGATTTTGGCGGCAGACGGAGGATCTTCCAAAGGCTGGTCAGACCCGGTTGCCGGCTTGGCTGAATCAGACCCGACGGCCGGGGCGGCCTTCTTCGATGCCCGGTGCTGGAGATGGGAGTGGCCGCTGAGATGGCAGCGGACGCCGTAGTCCAACAGGAGGGAAGCGATCTCATCGCCGTTGTCCATCACATAGCCTTCGTAGAGAAAATCGTTCTGCGGCAGCAGGTTCTGGTGGGAAACGGTGATGACGGTTCTGCCGCTGTCCGCGGCATCCTCCAGCTGGGTCCTGAGCCATTCCATGGCGCCGTCGGTCAGTTCTCCCTGGCGGTGGCCCGGCCGGCTGTCCCCGTTGACATCCAGAAAGATGAGCCTCAGACGGTCCCCCACATCGGCGGCGTAGGAAAAGGAGTCTTCGTCCCGGCTGACGGCCTCGCTGTAGCCGAACCGTTCCATGATGAGCCGGTAATCCGTCCGGGAGATGTTATGGACCGGCGTGATCTCGCCGGGGGTGAAGGAATAGGCGTACCGGCACTCGATGTCATGGTTGCCCGGAATGGCCAGCACCGGGATCCCGGCTTTTTCCACATCCTTCAATGCCTTCTGCAGATGGCGGAGGCTGACGATCTCACCGTTGAAGGTCAGATCCCCGGCCAGCACCAGGGCGTCCGGCGCCTGATCGATGACCTCCTGGCAGAAGGTCTCTACGATCTCCGGGGAATGCTCCGTCAGCTTGCCGTCCGACGATTCACAGAGGGCCCGGACTTTTTCCGGCGCCGTCATCAGAGGCCTGGCCAGGTAATGCAGGTCTGTGGCGACGAGGATCCTGGTCTGCTCGTCCGCTGTATCGGCCGGACCCGCCGTATCGATTGAGTCGACCGGATCTGTATCCGCTGCCGTGCTGCCCGGCGCAGCGCCCCCGGCACCTTGTCCTTCCGGAGCTTCGGAACAGCCGACAAGACACATGGCCATCAGCAGTAAAGGCAGGAGAAATGATATCAGAAGAGATGCCTTCGTTACTTGTCCCAAAAAAGCTGCGGGAATATCTGAAATTGTTTGCCGCAAAACAATTATAGGGGTTTTGCCGTGATATTTGTTTCTCATAGAGGTACCATGAAACACTTATTGTGTATTATAGTAAAACTTTAAAAAATGTTTAGCAGTATTTGTTCCGTGAGGGCTTGTACAGAGCCTTTTTACAGTTGTCGTGTCCCAAAAAACCGGGCAAAATGCCGGAAATTGTTTAACGCCAAACAAAATACGGGGATTTTGACCAGAATTTGTTTCTCCACCAGGGCGCAGCCCGGATCGGGCGATGAAGCTGCGGCCCTGGGGCACACGCTGCAGATCAGGCCGGGACCCGGCCCGTATCAACCCCGCAGACCCCAGAGCCCGGCCAGCTTTTGCATGATCTCCGGAAACTTCTCCTCCGGCACCGTGGAGAAGCCCAGCAGCAGCTCATGCTCAGGAGGGTCCAGGGGCGGAAGGTAGAGATTCCGGGTGGGGTAGAGGCGGATGGACTCGGCGGCGGCCCGGGCCACCAGTTCCTCCTGGGACAGATCCGTGTGGACCTCCATCAGGATGTGCAGACCGGCGTCGCCGCCCCGCACCGTCACCTGATCGCCGAAAACACTGGAGATGGCGGCCAGAAGAGAGGAGATCTTCTTCCGGTAGATGGTCCGCAGCCGGTTGATGTGGCGGGTGTAATGACCGCGCTTCATGAACTCCGCCAGGGCCAGCTGATGCAGGGGCGTGACCTGGGAGTTATAGCGGTGGTAGTAGCTTTGGAATCGTTCCATGGCGGCGGGAGGCAGCACCATGTAGGCCACCCGCATGGCCGGGGACAGGGATTTGGAGAATGTCCCGCAGTAGATGATCCGGCCGGTGCTGTCCATGGACTGCATGGAGGGGACCGGGTTGGTGTAGTAGCGCAGCTCGCTGTCGTAGTCGTCTTCGATGATCCAGCTGCCGGTCTCGTCTGCCCAGTCCAGCAGCTGCCGGCGCTTGGCCACGGAAAGCACAGATCCGGAGGGGAACTGATGGGAGGGCGTCAGACACAGGAGACCCGGGGGCGTTTTCCGGACCCCTTCCAGACTGATGCCGTCCTGGTCCAGGGGGACCGGGTGGATTTCAAAGGGATGGTTGCGGAACACTTCCCGGATGCCGTCGTAGCCCGGGTTTTCCATGGTGAAATGCCGGAGGTCCTGAAACATGTTGCACAGGATCTCCATGGAGTGCTGGTGGCCGCAGGTGATGATGATCTGCTCCGGCAGGGCGCGGACGCCCCGGGACTCATAGAGATGGTCGCAGAGCTGCTCCTGCAGGCGGGGCTCGCCGATCCGCGGCGGGTAGGAGATCACCGGACTGCTGCCCAGCTCCGCCAGCACATCGCCGGTGCACCGGGCCCAGCTGCGGAAGGGGAAGAGATCCGCCGACATGGAGCCGTAGACGAAATCATATCTGGGCGGGGGGCTCATGGGCTTCTTCTTCGGCGCCACCGGTTTCGGCAGGGGCTGCTGGCGCCGGGGCGGGATGTCATTCACGGAAAAACCGCTTCCCGTCAGGGAGGACACATAGCCCTCGGCCTTGAGCTGCTGGTAGGCGCGGTCGATGGTATTGCGGGAGACGGCCAGGTCCTCCGCCAGTTTGCGGGTGGCGGGGAGAATGGTCCCCGAAGAAAGCTGCCCGGAAAGGATGTCCCGGACGAGCTGGTCGTAGATCTGTTCGAACAGGGGTGTGCTGCTGCTGCGGTCGATGAAAATCATAGAGACCTCCCCGGAAATTGGTCCGGTCGTTTTTTGCGAAATCGGCACTTCTCAGAGTACTGAAGGCATTATATAATAATGTGGCATAGAAGACAAGATACGCCGGCAGCCCATGCAAAGGCTGGCGGGGACAGGAGAATATATGAGCGATACAGCTAAATTGGAATACACTTTACTGACGGATGACCAGGTTTTCGGCGAAGGGCAGATCGACCTGATCCGGAAGCTGGGGACCAGATGCCCGGTGACGGATTTTGCCATCCTTTCGGGGGCGGAGGTCCAGGACGATGTGCACACCGAAGAAGACAGCAGCCTGCGGGGAAGATCGGGACGCTGGTTCCTGCGGTCCGCGGCGGGCTTCGGCGATGTGGCCATGGCCCGGGCGGACGGCTCCCGGGGCGTTGCCTATACCTGGGACGGGGCCTGTGTGCGGCCGGCATTTGCCTGCGCGGATCCGGCAGCTTTATCAGAGCATGTGACAAAGGACCTGACAGGTTTTGCGCAGGTGGAATTCGGGGAATACCCCCAGTACGCGGCGGACAAGGAACTGGCCGGAGAGCTGGAGCGGGAATTCCGGGCGGGAAGACTGAGAAGCACAGGAAAACGATACGCTGCGGAATATGAAGAGTACCTGTACAAGGACCGCAAATACATCCGGGCGGACTACAGCGCGCCCAGGGAGGCGAAGCTGTCCGACGGCAGGCGGTACGCGGCCCCGGCAGGAGAAAAGCCGGGCAGCCGGGAGGAGGCGCAGCAGACGGATACGCCCATCTGGGAGAGCGCCGCGGCGGAGACCGTCTGGATCGAGGCGGCCCCGGTGAAGTGGCTGTATGATGAGCAGGCGGGGCTTCTGGTGAGCCGGGTCTGCCTGGTGTTCAGCACATCCTTTACCAGCGGGAAAACATACGACGGGACTTTTGAGGGAACGGGCATGTACCGGTTCCTGAACGGGGACCTGGCAGGAGACCTGGTTCCCAGCGTGCCGCGGGAGATGACGGCAGAAGAGCGGGAGGCTTACGAAGAGGAAATGAAACGAGCGGAAGAAAAAAGAAATCCTTACGGACTGACCTTCGGACAGGTCAGTGAAGAAGATATCATCCGGGGCGCCATCGAAAGCGACATCGCGGTGTTCCTGCACGGACCTTCTTCGGAGGGCAAGAGCGCCCGGGTCAAGCAGATCGATCCCACCTGTGAGATCATTTATCTGCGCAACGCGACCCCGGACAGCCTGAACGGCAGGAGCGTCTACAACCAGGCCACCGGCGAGATGATCGACATCCCGCCCACCTGGTACAAGAAGGTCAAGGCAAAGTGCGAGGCGGAGCCGGACAAGTTCCACGTGGTATTCTTCGATGAGATCAACAACGCTCTGCCCAGCATTCAGGGCATGGCCTTCAACATCGTTCTGGACCGGGAGGTCAACGGACTGTGGAAACTGCCGGACAATGCCCGGGTGGTCGCCGCGGGAAACGATATGCAGGACTCCCTGGCAGCCAACCAGATCGCGGCGCCCTTCTTCAACCGTTTCGCCCATGTCTACATCAATACCACCACGGAGAAATGGCTGAAGTGGGCCCGGGACAATCACATCCACCCGGCCATCTATTCCTACATCGCCTTCCGCAGAGGAGAGCCCCTGCGCAGCGAGTATACCGGCGAGCGTCCCAACGCGGACCCGCGGAAGTGGGAAATGGCCTCCCGGATGCTGTACACCACGGGCCGCCCGGAAATGCTGCGGGCGCTGATCGGCGAGGAGATCACCGACGAGTTCGTCCAGTTCTGCAACCAGCAGGTCATCACGCTGGACCAGGTGATGGCAGGCGATGTGACAGAGCGGGAGCTTGAGGCCATGAACACGGCGGAGCGCTATGCCACAACCATGGGACTGTCCCAGGCGGACGAGGAACAGATGAAGACGGTCCGGGCATTCGTTTCCCGCATGGGAGAGGAATTCCGCGCCGTGTTCGATACCCTCTGGGCCAACGGGGATGAAGGCCGGGAGCAGATCCTGGCGGAGATGGATGCAAAGGCTGGAGATTGATACGATGGGATATGATCTTACAGGCATCAAACGAAAACTGACATCCCGTTATCCCTGGTTCGGCGGCATCATCGCCGACACGGGATTTGAGGAGACGGACAAGGTCCGGACCCTGGCGGGCGACGGGAAGACCATCCGGTATAATCCCGCATATCTGGAAGAGCTGACAAAAGAAGAGCAGCTCTTCGTTTTCGCGCACGAACTCTGCCATATTGCCTTTGACCACATCTACAGAAGCGCCGGCAAGGACCAGGAGGTCTGGAAGGCAGCCACGGACGCGGTGGTGAACCAGTGGCTGAAGCGGGACGGTCTGCCCATCGCCCGGGGCGGCATCGACTATCCGGAAGCCATCGATTATGATGCGGAAAGCTACTATGAGATCCTTCTGAAGGAAAAGCTGGAGATCGAACTGGTGGGCGGCCAGGCAGCAGGCCAGGGAGGCGGCCAGGGCGGCGGCGAAGGCCAAAGCCGGACCAGTGAAGAGGACGCGGGAGAGGATGACACATCGGAAGATGATCACAGCCTCTGGGAAGCGGCGGCCGAAAACCATGCCCAGAAACAGAAGGAAGATGAAGAAGACCTGCGGGAGCAGCTGCAGAAGCTTCACGGCATGTCGGAAGAACTGTTTGACCTGGCGGAGGACCTGGACCAGGAAGGGGATGACCGGCAGGATGAGCAGGATGAAGAAGACGAGGACGAGGACACCGGAATCGTATCCAAGACCGTGTCCCAGGCGGGGAACGCGGTGAATCCGGATACCCGCAGCCTGAAGCAGATCGGGGCGGCAGGCCCTGTGATCGACTGGAGGCTGGTGCTGCGGGATACCATCACCTACGGCGTGGACTGGTCCTTTACCCACGCCACCATCGAAGACGGCCTGGTCAGACCGGCGCTGGAGGAGCGGCCCATGCCGGAGACGGAGATCGTGCTGGACACCAGCTGGTCCGTAGATGATGTGCTGCTGCGGAATTTCCTGCGGGAGTGCAAGAACATCCTCCAGCTCTCCAAGCTCAGAGCGGGCTGCTTTGATACGGTCTTTTACGGATTTCAGGACATCCGGACGGCGAAGGATATCGACGAGATGGTGCTGGAGGGCGGCGGCGGCACGGACTTCGATGTGGCGGCAGGCGCCTTTACCCTGCGGGTGGACAACCGGATCGTCTTCACCGACGGCGAAGCCCCCATGCCGAAGGAGCCGCTGAACGCCATCTGGATGGTCTATGGAGAGGAAGACATCGACCCGCCGGGCGGCACGGTGATCCGCATCAGCCCGGAACAGCTGGAGCGTCTGCGGGGGAAATAGAAAGAATACCCGAAGCGGCGGATAAAAAT